>CANHTV010000350.1 GCA_947463285.1 Verrucomicrobiaceae bacterium
ACCTGGAAGCTTTTCACGCTGGCATCGCGTCCGGCGGTGATGCTGGAAAGATGCAGCGCCTGGGCGTCATCGGCGAGTTCCTGGCAGGCGGCGTAGGTGATCTTGCTGCCGCTGCCGCCGACGAGATCGGCGATGGCAATGCTAAGGCCGCCTTCACCTTCGAGACTGCGATAATGATCGACGACGCTGACCTCGGCGTGATCGCCCGTGACGATGAGTGTGTGCGGAAAGATGGCTGCGTGGTCGCCGACGACCCAGTGGAAAATTTCGACGGGCTTTTCGATGACGACGTTCTTCGGCACGATGATGACGGTGCCTGCTTTGACATGCGCGAGATGCAGCGCGGCGAATTTGTTCGAGCCGAGTGCTTGCTCACCCTTCATGAAATGCTGCTGCAGGGCGGCTTCGTGGGACTTCAGGGCTTCTTCAAAGCTCACGCACACCACACCGGCGGGAAGGCCGCTCGTATCGGATTCGACGAGCGTGTCGTTCACGAAGACGAAGCGTGCCGCGCGTTCCTTGAGGCCTTCGGTGGCTGCGAGAGCAGCTTGGGACTGCTCGGCGGTCGGTGCTTTGGCTGGAGCGTGGTCGACAAGCTCGATCTTCTTCGCGTTCGAGTAGCGCCAGTTTTCGTCTTTAAGGCCGGGAAGCGGGAGAGACTGGAATTCGGTCCATGCGGCGTTGGAACGGGAAGTGAACCAGTTGGGAGCGACGGCGAGAGCAGTCGGAGCGATGGCGAGAAGGCCGGTGGGGGTGTCGGAGGGCATGGGAGAAGGGAAAATCTGGCTAGACTGGCTAGAACGGGGCGGTTAGTCTTGGCGGCATGAAAGCAGCGAAAAAATCTGAGTGGCAGCTCCAGACGGCAAAGAACCGTTTCAGTGAGGTGGTGAACCGTGCCATCACGGATGGCACCCAGACGATCACACGGCATGGGAAACCTGTCGTGGTGGTCATGTCGCAGGAGGAGTTCCGGCGGCTAGCTCCGGTCAAAGAAGAAAAGGAGTGGAGCATGCTGGCGCATTTGCTCGCCTGCCCCGACAAGACTCTGCACAAGCGCATCTTCCGCACTCCTGGACCGCCGCGTGATGTCGATTTCTCATGAAGTACCTGCTCGACACCATGGTTGTGTGTGAGCCGACCAAACGCAAAAAAGACCCGAAGGTGATGCTTTGGCTCACCTCCCATGATCCTGACTGCGCAATTTCCATCCTGACGCTTGGAGAGGTGGAGCGAGGCATCGTTAAAATGGCGCCGAACAAGCGGAAAGCCACCCTGATGGCTTGGTTCAACAGCTTTGCGGACGAGATGGAGCAACGCGGACGAATTTTGCCCGTGGATCGGACTCTGATGAGCTTCTGGGGACCGGTTTACAGCCGCGAAGAACGGCTGACGAAACGCAAGCCGCCCTTTGTGGACTCGATCCTCGCCGCGACGGCTGAGTTGCACGGGCTGATGATGGTGACGCGCAACGAGAAGGACTTTCCGAAGACTTTGGCGCTGGTGAATCCGTGGAAGATTTGAGTGCCCTGTATGCTCCTGCTGCCCCCCGCATGCCCGAGAGCGCTTTGGATTGCATGTGGGAAGCAAAGCGCGACACCGCTTTGCGATGGCGAGGAGAGCTGATGAAAGCCGGACGACGCTCGCAAGCGGTGTCGACGATGCAAGGCTTCGCCCTCGCATCTCTGCCACCGCACTCCTAGACGCAGTCGCGTGATTAGAAAACATATGAGTTACCGAGAAATCCTCGGTGACTGCTCGCTCTTCAGTAGAGAGGTCGATTGGTGCTACACAATCAGTCATCGGAAGCAGGGGCGGGCGGTTGAAGCTCGTGAAGCCAAGGTTCTTTAATTGATTGGCGTTGTGCTTGCCATCCCAAGGGCAAGTCGGCCAATTCAGCCATAGACGCATCAAGGCGAACAACTTCGTCCAAACCTACGATCTGTAGATCCCTAGTTGTGCAGGTCTTGCCCGAATGGCACTGCCAAGACCCGTCTTCTTCGTCATGGGAAACCTGTAATATCGGCAAGCCTTGTTTGAAGATGTGCGTCGATGTGAATGGCGCAGTATTCGAAGCATCGGCGAATCGCCATGCACTCAAGACTTTAGCTTTGGTGGCTTGTTTCGACATTCGTCATTCTGGTTTCGTCATTCCGCACCTGCGGCTAGCCGACACTTCCCTCCATCTCCAGATCGATGAGTCGCTTCAGCTCCACGCTGTATTCCATCGGGAACTCCTTCACGAGATCGTTGATGAAGCCGTTGACGCTGAGGCTCATCGCCTCGGCTTCGGTGAGGCCGCGCTGCATGAGGTAGAAGATTTGGTCGGCGCTGACCTGGCTGACGCTGGCTTCGTGCTGGGTGCTGTGTTGATTGCCGCGGACGCTGATGGCGGGGTAGGTGTCGGTATGGCTGTTGCTGTTGATGAGCAGAGCGTCGCACTCGGTGTTGTTTTTGCAGCCTTTGAGGTGCTTCGGGATGTGGACGAGGCCGCGATAGGTCGAGCGCCCCTGGCCGATGGAGATGGATTTGCTGATGACGTTGCTGGTGGTGTCATCGGCGGCGTGGACCATCTTCGCGCCGGTGTCCTGATGCTGGCCGCTGTTGGCCAAGGCGATGCTGATGACTTCACCACGGGCGCGTTTGCCCTTCATGATGACGCCGGGGTATTTCATGGTGAGGCGGCTGCCGATGTTGCAGTCGATCCAGCGCACTTCGGCGTCCTCGTGGGCGATGCCGCGCTTGGTGACGAGGTTGAAGACGTTGCTGCTCCAGTTCTGCACGGTGACGTATTGGATCTTCGCGCCTTTCATGGCGACGAGTTCGACGACGGCGCTGTGCAGTGTGGCGGTCTCAAACTTCGGCGCGGTGCAGCCTTCCATGTACATCACTTCCGCGCCTTCATCGGCGATGATGAGCGTGCGCTCGAACTGGCCGAACTGCTCGCTGTTGATGCGGAAGTAGGCTTGGAGCGGATGCTTCACCTTCACGCCGGGCGGCACATAAATGAACGAGCCGCCACTGAAGACAGCGCTGTTGAGCGCAGAGAATTTGTTGTCGCCAGTGGGAATGACCTTGCCGAACCACTTCTTGAAGATCTCGGGATGTTTGTGGAGGCCTTCGGTGCTGTTGACGAAGATGACGCCCTGCTCCTCGACGGCGGCTTTGATGTTCGAATAGGCGGCCTCGCTGTCATACTGTGCCTCGACACCGGCGAGGAATTTGCGTTCCTGCTCAGGGATGCCGAGACGGTCGAAGGTCTTCTTCACGTCCTCGGGCACGTCGTCCCAGGAGCGCTTTGGCTTCTGGCCGTCACTGAGGTAGTAGCGGAATTCGTCGAAATGGATGTTTTCCAGATCCTTCGTGGCCCAATGCGTGGGCATGGGCTTGTCTTGAAAGACTTTGAGCGCCTTGTGACGGAACTCGCGGATCCAATCGGGATCGCCCTTCACGTCGCTGATGTAATCGACGGTCTTCGACGTGATGCCGAAGCCGGAGTCGAACTTGTTGCGCTCGGGGAAGGTGAAATCGCCGACACTATCGACGCGGATGTCGGAGATGTCATTTTCGACGGCGGATGGGAGGTCGAGGGTGGAGTCGGGGGCGGAGACCATGGGGATTTATGATTTAAGATTTATGACTTATGACTTATGATTTGAGAAGTCAGCGCTCGGTGGAGGCGGATGGATCCTCGCGGACGACGAAGGATTCAGTCGTGCCAGCCTCGTAGGTGACGGGTTTGCGGCGAACGATGGGGCGGTCGGCAAAGACCCAGCCTTCTTGTTTGAGACGCTCTCCGACTTCACGCATGTGGGCGTTGAAGCGGTCGAGGTCGTAGCCACATTCGGCGAAGATGGCTTCGCGGTTAGCGCGGACTTCAGCGACGATGGGATCGGTGGTCATGTCAGATGAGTTCCTCCGGGGTTCCAATCACAGGCGGTGAATAACCCGCCTCACGGCAGGCGATTTCAATGCGGCGCTGCATATGCATATTGTTGATGTGGGTGCAGTTCCAAGTAAGCAAAAAGTCGATGCCGTGAACGGCGGCGATTGCGATGTGAAACGCATCAGTTTTTGCCTGATCGGGAAGATTGAGGCGCGATATGAGGTCTCGCGCGAGGTCTTCTGTTTCAATGCTGTTTGGTAACAGTGGGATACCCTGAATAACACTCAATCGCTGCTGGGCCATGACGGAATCGCCACGAGAGACTTCCTTGATGACATAGTCTGAGATGAAGAGTTCGTGATTGGGTCGTGAATTCTGCCACCACTCGTGAGTGATCTGCTGATGCCCCGCAAGCACCACATCACGACTCGGCCGGGCTACGAGGTAGCTCGGGATGGTCGTTTCGATGTACACGGAGGGCTTCATGATCGTGATTGGCGGTTAAGCCGCAGCAGCCAAAGGCTCCTCATGGACCCAGTCGTAGCCGCGTTCTTCGAGTTCGAGGGAGAGCTCTTTGCCGCCGGTTTTGACGATGCGGCCGTCTTTGAGGACGTGGACGATGTCGGGCTGGATGTAGTTCAGGAGGCGCTGGTAGTGGGTGATGACGA
>CANHTV010000351.1 GCA_947463285.1 Verrucomicrobiaceae bacterium
CTAACAAAGATTTGCGATCATCCAAGCGGGCCACCGAAATATTGTTCAGCTTCAGATCCTCAATGCCTGTGCCATTCGGCCGGAATGCCGTGTGAGCTGAGCCCAGAAACCCGGCATGACCGGGTGATCCATATGGCGGATGCCCAGCCTTGGGAGCCAACCCTACAAAAGCAGGCATTGCCGGATCAGCCTGCCCACGCAGACGAGAGATCACCGAACCTAAGGAAGGCGGATCAGATGCACGCCCCGTCGGAGCAGCCCCTCCATTTGGCGGCGGCGGCTTGCCTGTGTAACAAATAAACGAATCATGCGCCCCGTTCGGCGAGCCCCACATGCTCCGGATAGGCACCAGTTTATCCATCATCCGCGCCAGACGTGGCGCGTGCTCCGAAATCTGAATCCCCGGCACATTGGTCGAGATCGGTTTATAGGGGCCACGAATCTCCAGCGGTGCATCCATCTTCAGATCATACATATCCTGATGAGGCGGAGCGCCGCAGAGGTAGATCATGATGATGGACTTGAAGCTGCGTCCGGCGCGGGCCTCCGCCTCAGCCTTCAGCAAATCCGGCAGCGAAACCCCGCCCATCGCCAGACCACCGATGCGCAAGAAATCGCGACGCGAAAAGCCATCGCAAAATTTGCCATGAGAAGGACCAGAAAGAGTGAGCATTGCCGAAGATTACGCCCGCAGCGCCCACCTTCTTGCGGTCTGCACAAAGCGACTAAGGCTTACGCAACAAAAAGCCACCATCAGATTCAACGCTGCTTGGCTGGGGTTCCCCACCAGACAGCGTTGGTGCGTTTGCCGGGGCGGATTTCACCACCGGCGATGATGAGGCCGTTTTGCCACATCACGGCAGGTGTGGTGACGATGGAAAAAGGTAGCGAGGCTTCCACAAACCATCGGTTTTGGCTGGGATCATAGGCCTGGACGCTGCGAGGGAAGCCGGGGTGTTTGGCCTTCGGCTCAAAATTCACCAGAGCTCCATCATCGCCACCGAGCAGCCACAGGCGGCCATTCAAAAACGGGGCTGGGCCGGGTGCTGCGACGGCGACGCGCGGCAGATCGGCGAGTCGCTGCCAGCCTTTTTTGGGCAGGTAGCTCCAGGCATCTTGCAGCCATTCACGCTGAGCTTTGCCATCGGGACCGGGTTTCAGAGATGCCCCGCTGAAGAGGTAAACGGCTCCATTGGCAGCGCCCATGCTGGCTAAAATCCGCGCCGGACCGGGACAGGGCGGCAAGGTTTGCCAGCCAGCAGCCAGGTTCTGCAAATCCAGCGACCAAAAGCTGGTGAGGGCTGCGGTATCCGTCGGATTCACGATGCCGCCGCAGAGGTAGATGACGGAGCCGAGATTCACACCCGCCATCATGGCACAGGGCTTGGGCAGGGCTGGCAGGGACTGCGTAATCACCTTTCCGTCCTGAATCTGAAGACGGAAGACATCGCTGAAATTGGCACGGGCATCGCCGCCGCCGAGGCATATCAGCCCGTCCTCCATGCTGAGGCTGAGACCGTAGCCATTGGGCTTTGGCAGCTTGCCGATCTTGGACCAGCTGGACTTGGGCGACTTCAGTTCATAGACATCGTCATACCAGACCTTGATGCCGCCCACCCAGGGCATTTTGTCGGGAAAATGAGTGCCGCCAGCCAGGATCAGGCTGCCACCAGCGACTCCCACAAAAGAACCAGCGAAACCTTCAGGATCGGGAAGATCTGCCAAAGGTTGCCAACGCAGATCAGCCGCCAGAGCCGTGATTTGCAGCATCACGAAGGCGGTGATCCAGGGTTTCATAGGCAGCGATGGCGACTGGGCCGGGCTTAGCTTCTGGCAGCCAGCTTGAGTTTGAATTTCTCGACGGCACTTTTGATTAGCGGGTCGTTTTGAAACTCGGCACTGACCTCTTCCGCAGATGCCGTGGCATCTGGCGCTGCAGGTTCGGCTGTCGCAGGTTTTGACGGAGCGGGTGCAGGCTCAGCGGCTGGTTTGACGACGGGCTTTTCAGCAACAGGGACTGGCGCTGGTTTGGCGGCGGCGTGGTCATCGAGGTCAAAGTGAAACTCGGTGACGGGCGGTGGCCGCAGGTTGGGGTCGATGATCAGCTCGATCTTCACCGGCGTGCCGAGCAACTCCGAGGCGATGCCTTCTAAAAAGGTGCGTTGATTGTCGCGGTTCAGGCTGTCTTTGGCATGGCTTTCAGACTCGGGAAAGCCCACTTTGACGGTCCCACGAGCCATGGAAAGCACGGTGCCAAGCTCCACCCAGCTGGCGATGAGAGCACGACGTTTGTGTACGATTTTGATCAGCGCAGGCCAGAGTTCTTCCAGTGTGACATCAGGCAGTAGAGTCGGCTCAGCCGGTGGAGGCGGTGGCGGGGCCGCAGGCCGAGTGAGTACGGGGACGCGTGCCGGAGCTGGCGCGGGTTCTGGTTCTGGTTCTGGGATCTCTTCAGGTTCCACCTCAGCTTCAGGCGCAGGAGTGGGCTCGGGAGCAGGAGCTGGCGCGGGAGTGGCCACCGGCTCAGGAGCTGGCGCGGGAACAGGTGCTTCAAGGACAGCTGCCGGACGCTCCATAGCGACGGCTGGGGCGGGTGCCAGTGCTGGGCGAGGAGCGGGTGCCGGACGTGGGGCTGGCTTTGGCAGGGAGACCGTGCCACTACCATCGAGCGCGGCAATGACATCGCTCAGGCTGACTTCATTGTAGTTTTGCACGGCTTGGATCACCCCCAGCTCAAAATGCAGACGCTTGTTGGTGGCCCATCGCATCCGCGCATCCACCTCGGCCAGACCATCGACGACGCGCAGCAGCTGCTCCGTGGAGGCCATCTGGCTCTGATCGCTGACCTGGGCAGCGATCTCTGGCTCCAGGTCCTCAGCTCCGGCGGCGGGATCTGCCTGACTGACGAGCAGCGTGCGGAAATGCTGGATCAGATCGCCAAGCAGCTTGCCCAGGTCTTTACCAGCCTCACTGGTTTCGTGGACGAGATGCAGGGCCCCGACGGTATCGCTTTCCAAAATATGCTGCGCCATCTGGGAGACGGTCTGCACGGAGGTGAAGCCGAAGATCTCCAGCACATCCGCCTCACGGATTTGATTACCACAAAACGCCACGAGCTGGTCCAGCATGGACTGGGCATCACGCATCCCACCATCAGCCCCCTTGCCAATGGCAAAGGCGGCTTTTTCGTCGAGATCCACGCCTTCCAGATCGGCGATGTGGAGCAGATGTTTGGCGATGATCGTCAGCGGGATGCGGCGCAGGTCAAAGCGCTGACAACGGCTGATGATCGTCGGCAGGATCTTGTTCGCCTCCGTGGTGGCGAAGATGAATTTCACATGCGGTGGCGGCTCTTCGAGCGTCTTCAGCAGGGCGTTAAACGCAGCTGTCGAGAGCATGTGGACCTCATCGATGTAGTAGATTTTGTAGCGACACTTCGAGGGTGCGTATTTGACGCTTTCACGCAGGTTACGCACCTCATCAACGCTGTTGTTACTAGCGCCGTCGATCTCCATCACATCTAGGCTGTTACCTTCAGCGATCTCTTTGCAGATCGGGTCTTCGGGGTCAAACTCGATGCTCGGTCCGTTCGGGCAGTTCAGAGCTTTGGCGAAAATGCGTGCCGTGGAGGTTTTCCCCGTACCACGAGGGCCGACGAAGAGATAAGCATGGGCCAAACGATCCTGAGCGATGGCGTTTCTCAACGTGCGGACGACATGCTCCTGGCCGAGCACGTCAGCGAAGGTTTTGGGGCGATATTTGCGGGCGAAGACCTGGTAACTCACGCGCCGACGCTAGGCCGCGTTTCCTCACTGGCAAGGCTGCTTTAGCCCGAACTCTGTGATTCGAGGCGTTTGAGCCGCTGCGGTGCTTGGAGACACGGGGCTTTTTGATCCGCAGGGGCTGTATCCAAAAGATACTGTCCCAAGGAGTGGAAAGCCCCGTGGCCCAATGATCGTTGCGGATAGGGCGTCTCCAATCGCGGAGTTCGGGTTTAGCCATTCCGTGAAATCAGCCGCAGCGGTGGATGACATGCTTGAAGGCCGTGCCTGCGCCCTGCGCCTCCAAGATCCTGCCATCAGCCTGTGGCAGACGTTTCAAAATGAAGTCCGCCTGCGTGCCGTAGGCCCACTCCTGCCAGCCCAGTGACTGCGCCCAATCACGGTAGTCGGTGAAATTGATGTCTGCCGTGATGTCCTGCCTGCCGATGTTGTCATAAAGAGCAGCTCCCTCCAGCCGCTGATGCAGCAGATAGGCACGCAGCGTGCCGTGGGGACGGCGATGATACAGGGCAGGAAAGGTGTCGCCATAATCCACCGTCAGCATCGAGCCCGACTTCCAGGCAGGAGACCAGTCCAGCAGCCAGTCGTGCACGGACTCATGCAGTTCCAAACGCTGCCGAGCCTGTTTTGGCCGGACAGCCAGCGCACTGAAGACGGTAGTCACCGGCACACTCAGCGCACTGAGTGACTCGCGCACGCCTGCGGCGCTGATATCTACCATCACCTCCTTCCAGGTTTCCTCATGCCATTCCAGCAACCTGACGGGAA
>CANHTV010000352.1 GCA_947463285.1 Verrucomicrobiaceae bacterium
TGCATGCCTTTCCACAAGCCCTCCATGATCACTTTGGCGCGAAGCTCTAGGGATTTAATCCGGCTGAGCGCGGTGGCGTCGATGGAGAATGACGAATGAGTAGGCACGAATGACGAATGAGTAATGACGAAGATGAGCAGGCTATTCGGGGCGTTTGCGGAGGATGTCGGCGAAGATGAGGTGGAGTTCTTTGGCTTCTTGCCAGATGAGTTTGGCTTTCTCACGTAACTCTGGAACAGCACGGACAATCATGCGGCACCAGTGTTTGGTTTCGCGAGCCTCCTTCTTGCAGGTGGCGATCTTGATCCTGAATTCCTTGTTCGAAACGGCATCATCGGCCTCGACATAGTTGGCTCCCACGCTGGCCCCTGAGCGGACGATCTGACTAATGAGTGGTCTAGTGATTTCATTCTTCGGCACCTCTTTCGCAAAGTCGATGACCTTCTCCCCAAAGACGGCAGTCCGCTCTTCGAGATCATAAGGCTTGTCATTATCAGCGCTCATCAGTGTTCAGATTTCGTCATTCGGCCTTCGTCATTCGTGCTTACTCATTCGTCATTCCTGGCCGCTAGCTCTTCAGATTCTCGATCAACCGCTGAATGACTTTACCAACAGTCACTCCTTCCGCCTCAGCGCGATAATTGATGAGGATACGGTGCCTCAAGACCGGCAGCGCCAAGGCGCGGATGTCATCAAGGGTGACGTGGGCGCGGCCTTGGATGAGGGCTCGGGTCTTCGCGCCGAGGACGAGGTTTTGGCTGGCACGTGTTCCTGCTCCCCAGCTGACCCATTCGTTGACGAAGTCGGGGGTGCCAGGGCGGTTCGGGCGAGAAGATGCAGCGAGTTTGACGGCGTAGCGGGCGACGTCTTCGGCGATGGGGACTTTCTTCACGACCTGCTGGAATGCCTGGAGTTGCTCGCCGGTGAAGAGCCGATGGACAGGCTCTTTTTTGCCACTGGTGGTGCGGGTGACGACGGCGACTTCTTCATCCTCGCTGAGGTAGTCGATGACGATGTTCAGCATGAAGCGGTCGAGCTGCGCTTCGGGCAGCGGATAGGTGCCCTCCATCTCGATGGGGTTCTGCGTGGCGAGCACGAAGAAGGGCTCGGGGAGAGGCATGGTGTTGCCAGCGACGGTGACCTGATGCTCCTGCATGGCCTCCAGCAGCGAGGCCTGGGTCTTCGGCGGCGTGCGGTTGATCTCATCCGCGAGGATCATGTGAGCAAAGATGGGGCCTTTGTTGAAGACCATGCGGCGGCCTTGCTCAGTATCTTCGAGGATCTCCGTGCCGGTGATGTCGGAGGGCATGAGATCGGGCGTGAACTGGATGCGATTAAAGCTGAGATCGAAGACATCAGCTACAGTTTTCACCAGAAGCGTCTTTGCCAAACCGGGTGCGCCGGTGATGAGGCAATGCCCGCCCGCGATGAGGGCGATGAGCATCTGATCCACGACCTCATGCTGGCCGACGATGACTTTACCGACCTCGGTGAAGAGCCTCTCGCGAATTCCGGCCACCATTTCGACGACCTCCTGATCTGACAATGCTGCGGCGGGAGGTGGTGTGTCGGTGGAGTCGGACATAGGCGCTGTGTATCAAACAGCGTCAGTCGTGCCAAGCTATCAATCGGATGCGTTGCGAAGCATCATTCCACCAGTGTCACCATGACGGCTTTTTGGGCGTGGAGGCGGTTTTCGGCTTGATCAAAAATGACACCAGCCTGCTGCTCTAGGATTTCGTCTGTGATCTCTTTGCCACGGTAGGCGGGCAGGCAGTGCATGACGATGGCGTCAGATTTGGCGCCTTTCATTAAGCCTGCATTGATCTGCCAGGGACGAAGGATTTCGATGCGCTCGGTGCTTTCAGCTTCCTTGCCCATGCTGACCCAGACATCTGTATAAATGGCGTCGATACCCTCGACAGCAGCCTTGGGATCATCGGTGATGGACACCGTCTTACCGGGTATGCGTGCCATGAAATCAGCAGCAGGTTGGAATTCCTTTGGCGCACCGATGACCAGTTCAAAGCCGAGGCGTGCGCTCGCCCAGATCCAGGAGCGGGCGACGTTGCAGTCTCCATCACCAAGGAAGGCAACACGCCTGCCTTTCCAAGAGCCGAAGCGTTCGTTGATGGTCTGAAGGTCGGCCAAAATTTGGCAGGGATGCTCGTCATCCGTGAGCGCATTGATGGTGGGGATGCCGCTATATTGGGAGAAGTCCACGACATCCTGCTGAGCGAAGGTGCGGATGATGGCGCCATGAATCATGCGGCCCATGACGCGGGCCGTGTCTTTGATGGGTTCACCGCGTCCGAGCTGGATGTCAGCACCGGAGAGAAACATGGCCTGTCCGCCGAGTTCACGAACGCCCACTTCAAAACTGACACGAGTGCGTGTAGAGGATTTGGTGAAAATCAGCGCCCATTGCTGGCCGCTGAGCACTTGAGGAGAGGCTTTGCGGTCTTTCTTTAACTCGGCGGCTAGAGATAGGATTTTCTCGATCTCGTCACCTTGGAGTTGTTCGATGGAAAGCAGGTGTTTCATGAGGGGCGTTCAGAAATGAAAAGTTGGCTGGAAATCAGGCTTCGAGCAGCTGATCGAGGACTGTTTTAAAGAGAGCCAGACCTTCGCTGGCCTGAGCTTGGGTGAGGTTCATCGGTGGCAGCCAGCGGATGACTTTGGGGCCTGCTGGCACGACCATCATGCCTGCATCTAAGAGGGCTTTGGCCGTGTAAATAGAAACGATTTTGCCAGATGCTTTCACCTCTGGTTTGGCGGCGATCACTTCTTCGGCGAGTTCAAAACCGATCAACATGCCGAAAGCGCGGACTTCACGGATGAGCGGATGCTGCCAGGCTGTCACGGCTTCGGCAATTTGTTGACCGAGTTTGGCGGACTTGGCCGTCAGATCATCACGCAATATGACATTCAACGTCGCCAGAGCGGCGGTGCAGGCCAGGGGGCTGCCGCCATAGGTCGAGCCATGGCTTCCAGGTCCGAGCAAATCACAGAGTTTGCTATCGAGGCCATGGCCGAGTTCGCGGTCACGAATCCAGAAGGAACCAAGCGGAAAACCACTGCCAATGGATTTGGCCCAGCTGACGGCGTCGGGGATGATTTCATCGCCGGGGATGATGCTTTTCCAGCCACAGAGCTCGCCCGTGCGACCGAGGCCGCACTGCACTTCATCCAATAACATCAGCAGATCTTTTTCCTGACAGCAGGCCTGCACGGCACGGAGGAAGTCTGGCGTCATCGCGTTCACGCCGCTTTCTCCCTGAATCGGCTCCACCATGATGGCGACGGTGGTGTCTGTGATGGCTGCTTTCAGCGCCTCGATGTCGTTGAATGGGACATAAACGAAACCTGGAACAATGGGGCCGAAACCACCATGGATTTTCTCCTGCGCTGTCGCACTCATGGCGCCAAATGTGCGACCATGAAAGCTGCCTGTGAAGGTGATGATTTCGTGGCGCGGGCTGCCGTCATCCTTGGGTTTTGTGAAGCCGTATCTGCGGGCCAGTTTGATCAGACCTTCATTGGCTTCAGCACCGCTGTTGCAGAAGAAACATTTGCCAGCAATGCCCATGATATCATCCACCAGCATTTTGGCGAGCTCAGCCTGCTGACGAATACAGTACCAGTTGGAAACGTGAATGAGGGTGTGTGCCTGACGTGAGATGGCATCCGCTACCTCGGGGTGAGCATGGCCGAGCGGGCACACAGCTACGCCACCTGCGAAATCGAGATACTTTTTGCCGTCACGATCCCACACGTAAGGGCCTTCACCCTTTTCAGGCCAAACCTGGAAACGTCCATAGTTGGGCATGACGTATTTATCCAGCCATGCGGGGTCGAAATCCTGATTTTTTTGCATTCCTGTGATCTGTGAAAAGTTGATTCGTTGACTGAAAAGTTGGACTTAGAGATGAATCTCCGTGCCAATGCCGACATCGGTGAAGATTTCCAAGATGAGAGCATGGGGGATGCGTCCGTCGATGAGATGGACCTTGCCGACACCGCCACGAAGGGATTCGAGGGATGAGTCCACTTTGGGGATCATGCCGCCGCTGATGATGCCTTCTTTTTTCAGGGCTTCGATAGCCTCGGCATTGAGGCTGGGAATGAGGGTGCTTTCATCTTTGTGATCGCGCATCACGCCGCGCACATCACTGAGGAAAATCAGCTTGGTGGCTTTCAGGCCGGTGGCCAAAGCGCAGGCGGCAAGATCCGCATTGACGTTGAGCGTCTTGCCGCTGGCATTTTCTCGGGCCACGGGCGAGACGACGGGAACAAATTCACCAGCCACGGCGGCTTGGATCAAGCCGAGTTTGCAGCCTGTGACTTCGCCCACCCATCCGAGTTCCGCCTTCATTTTTTCACCGGTGAAAACTTCCGTGCCAGGGATGCCGACGGCTTTGCCTCCAAAGGCGTTGATCTTATTGACGATCTCCGGGTTGATGACTCTGGCCAGAGTTTGTTCGACGATCTTGATCGTCTCTTCGTCGGTGACTCTCATGCCGTTGATGAACTTGGCTTCGAGTCCA
>CANHTV010000353.1 GCA_947463285.1 Verrucomicrobiaceae bacterium
TATCGTCGATGTGTTCGTGTTTCTGCTGCTGATGGACTTCGGAATGTATCTCAGCCATCGGATCGCCCATGATCCCTGGCTGTATAAAAAGATCCACGCCACCCATCACCGTCACCAAGTCACGAATCCCATCAGTCTCTTCGTGCTGAGTCCTTTTGAGTTACTGGAATTCGGCATACTAATGTGCTCGTTGCCATGCCATTCTCAGGGGCTTCGATCCATGTTTACCTCGTCTTGAATGTGCTTTTCGGCACTCTCGGCCACGCGTGTGTGGAGCCATTCCCTAAAAGCTGGGCCCGGTGGATTCTCGTCCGTCACATCGGCACAAGCACCTTTCACGCGAAGCATCACCTGCAGCCTCGAACCAACTACGGTCTCTACACCGTGATCTGGGATCGCCTGTTTGGCACGCTGCATCCGCAATACGACGCGGCCATTTCAGGACAAGACTAAGATAAAGAATAACCCACCAACAAAAAACCCGACCTCTTTCGAGGTCGGGTGCTTGAATCAATAATGATGCAGGAGATGGGAATTATTTACCCCAGACCTTCATCAGCGCAGCTGCCATGTCGGCAGGGCTGTCGGCGACGGAGATGCCACACTCGGCCAAGATACGCTTTTTGGCAGCGGCGGTGTCATCGGCACCACCAATGATGGCACCAGCGTGACCCATACGGCGTCCTGGAGGTGCGGTGGCACCAGCGATGAAGGCTGCGATAGGTTTTTTACAGTTATCTTTGGCCCAGAGGCCGGCTTCGACTTCAGCATTGCCGCCGATTTCACCGATCATGATGATCGCTTCAGTTTCTGGGTCTTCGTTGAACATCTTCAGGACGTCGAGATGATTGGTGCCATTCACGGGGTCACCACCGATGCCAACACAGGTGCTCTGGCCATAACCGCGAGTCGTGAGCTGCCACACGGCTTCATAGGTGAGGGTGCCAGAGCGGCTAACCACGCCGACGTTGCCACGCTTGTGGATGTAACCAGGGGCGATGCCGATACGGCAGCCACCATGGGATTTTTCACCGAGACCAGGAGTCACCAAACCGGGGCAGTTTGGTCCGATAAGGCGTGTCTTGCTGCCCTTCATGGCTGACTTTACACGAATCATGTCATTGACGGGAATGCCTTCGGTGATGGCGACAACCAGGTCGAGACCTGCATCCACGGCTTCGAGAATGGCGTCTGCGGCAAATGGAGGCGGAACGAAAATCACGCTCACGGTCGCACCGGATTCCTTCGCTGCCTGACTCACGGTGTCATAGACCGGCACCTTATGGCTACCGTGATCAAAGGTCACGCCACCTTTACCGGGTGTCACACCAGCCACGAGCTGTGTGCCGTAGTCGAGAGAAGCCTTGGCGTGGCGGGAACCGAAATCGCCCGTGATGCCTTGGACGAGGATGCGTGTGTTTGTGTCAACGAGAATGGCCATGTGTGGAGGGGGAGGTAAAAGAATCTGCCCAAACGGGCTCTCCATCATAGAAAGGCCCTTCCTAGCGTCAAGGAATGGAGCCAACCATTTCTGGTGAAGTTTTACCCATCTCGTTTTTTGCAGCTGGTGATCAGGAAACACAAAATAGTTGACCAATCGTCTAGCTTCAGCTTTAGGGCATTCATGGGAAGAACCTCTGACGCCAAAGAACGCCTGATCGAAGCCATGATCGAACTGATCTGGACGGGCAGCTATGGCACCACGTCGGTGGATCACATCTGTGAAAAGGCCGGCGTGAAGAAGGGTAGCTTCTACCACTTCTTTGAATCGAAAACGGCCTGTGCGCTCACGGCGATCGAGTATAGCTGGGCAGAGCATCGGAAGCAGCTCGATCAGACCTTTTCACCGGTCAATGCACCGCTGGATCGCATCTGGAAATGCTTTGCCGACTTCCAGCGGGAGCAGCGGGAGATGCAGGAAAAACATGGCCGCGTGCTCGGTTGTCCCATTCATTCCCTGGGGGCTGAGGTCAGCACCATCGACGACAAACTGCGCGACAAGCTCCAGGAGATCCTTTCCCAGTTCATCCGCTATTACGAGAGCGCCATCCGCGATGCCCACTACCAAGGCATCATCGAGGCACCCGACGCACCGGCTTTGGCACGAATCCTGTTCGCCTATGGCGAGGGCCTGCTCCTCCACGCCCGCATGTGGAACGATCTCAGTCACCTCAATGAAATGGAAGCCGGTGCCCGTCGCATCCTCGGCGTCCCAGACTCCGAATCCTGACTCATAGACCTCTCTTGACGCTGCCTTGACCTCATTTTCGCATTCAAATTAACCAACCGGTCAACTTGACCGCCATCCCCACACTCACCATGCCCCCCCCGCGCATCCTCCTCCCACTCGCCCTGTTCCTCGCCGCTTGCGGAAAGCCCCCCGAGGGCGGCGGTCACGGTGGCGGTGCCATGCCGCCCGCACCAGTGAGCCTCGCTCCGGTGGAGTCGAAGGAACTCGTCGAGTGGGAGGAATTCACCGGCCGTGTCGAAGCCACCGAAATGGTCGATCTCCGCCCGCGAGTGTCCGGCTACATCACCCAGGTGCATTTCCAGGCCGGCAGCCTCGTGAAAAAGGGAGACATACTCTTCACCATCGACCAGCGCCCGTTTGAGACTAAACTCCGCGCCGCGAAGGCCGAGGTGCAGCGTGCTGAAGCCAATGCCGATGCCGCCAAACGCGAGTTCGACCGTGTTTCGGCTCTTCTCGCCGCCAAAGCCATCGCTCCTGAGCAGGCGGAAACGCGCGAGTCCATGTTCAAGCAAGGTCAGGCCTCGCTCGAAGCCGCGAAGGCCGCCGAGCACAGTGCCAGCATCGAGATGGAACACACGGAGGTGAAGGCCCCCATCGCAGGTCGCATCAGCCGCGCCATCACTACGACGGGGAATTTTGTCACCGCAGGCACCACGCTGCTCACCACCATCGTCACCGTCGATCCCGTCTATGTGTATGCCGACATCGATGAAAACAGCCTGCTGAAGCTCCAGGCCCTCCAGCGCGATAAAAAGCTCTTCACCAATGGAGACGGTCGCGTGCCTGTGGAACTCCAGCTCGCCAACGAAACGGATTTTCCGCATAAGGGTCACATCGAGTCTTTCGACAACCGCCTCAATGCCAGCACCGGCAGCATGATCCTGCGCTGCGAGTTCACGAATGCCGACGGCATACTCACGCCGGGCCTCTTTGCGCGAGTCCGCCTGCCCGTGACGGGCAAAGAAACCGTCCTGCTGATCGACGAAAAATCCATCCTCACGGATCAGGCCAACAAATATGTCCTGGGCGTCGATGAAAAGAACCTCAGCGTGTACAAGCCCGTCGTCATCGGTCCCATCATCGACGGCAAACGCATCATCCGCAGCGGCCTGAAAGCCGGTGAAAAGATCATCATCAATGGTCAGGCCCGTCTGCCCATGCCGGGCATGCCTGTCGCGCCGGTCGAAGGTGATCCGGCGAAACAAGCCGCAGCTCCTGGCGCGAAATGACGAAGGCCGAAGCACGAATGACGAAACAGGCACGGCCTAGTCATTCGACCTTCCGTCATTCCTTCGTCATTCGGATTTACTCATTCGTCATTTTTTAGGCCTACTTGCCCATGAACTTCTCTAGTTTTTTCATCACTCGTCCCATCTTCGCGGGCGTGCTTTCGCTGCTCATCTTCGTGCTGGGAGCAATCTCTCTCTTCCAGCTTCCGATCAGCGAGTATCCGGAAGTCGCTCCACCCACCGTCATCGTCACGGCGACCTATCCTGGCGCAAATCCGAAGACCATCGCCGAGACGGTGGCGTCGCCGTTGGAGCAATCCATCAACGGCATCGAAAACATGCTCTACATGACCTCGCAGAGCACCGCGAACGGAGTCATGACACTGACCGTCACCTTCAAGATCGGCACAGAGCTGGATCTCGCGCAGGTGCAGGTGCAAAACCGAGTCTCCCAGGTGCTGCCGAAGCTGCCGGAGGAAGTCCGCCGCTTCGGTGTCACAACGGTGAAGTCATCGCCCGACATGACCCTCGTCGTGCATCTGCTTTCACCCAATGATCGCTATGATGAAATCTACCTGCGGAACTACTCCACGCTGAATGTGAAAGACGAACTCACGCGGCTCAATGGTGTCGGTCAGGTGCAGGTCTTCGGCGGTGGCGAGTATGCCATGCGTATCTGGATCGACCCCGATAAAGCCGCTGCCCGAGGGCTCACCTCAGGTGACATCGTCAACGCCATCCGCGAGCAGAACATCCAGGTCGCCGCAGGCACCATCGGCCAGCAGCCAACCAAAGATTCCGCTTTTGAACTCACGGTGAACGCCAAAGGCCGCCTCATCAGCGAGCAGGAGTTTGAAAACATCATCGTCAAGACCGGCCCCTATGGTGAAAAGCTTCGCCTCCGCGATGTCGCCCGCGCCGAAATGGGCTCTGGAGACTACTCACTGCGCAGCCTGCTGAACAACAAAAAGGCCGTCGGCATGGGCGTCTTCCAACTGCCCGGAGCGAATGCGCTCGCCGTCTCGCAGGCCGTCCGCGCCAAGATGGA
>CANHTV010000354.1 GCA_947463285.1 Verrucomicrobiaceae bacterium
AAGCGCCCGTAGTTCAACGGATAGAATGGTGGTCTCCGAAGCCGCATATCCAGGTTCGATTCCTGGCGGGCGCACGCAAGATAAATCAGTGCAATTATCTGAAATACAGAACATTACAAACAAATACCCACCCACGCCAGCGGGTATTCTTTTTGAGATGACATGGCAGCCGCCAGGCAGGTCACACCTGAAGGATAATACGCGGCCCATTCGCTGTAGATTGGGGCCAAACGGCCCACACCAGAGCTCGCAAACAGCCTAAACCCAAGCTCCGACTTAAGGAGATGATTTTTCAAGCTTCAGCCTACTTGGCCATATACCATCCAGGGTTTCGACTTGAAGAGGATAAAGTCCATGAGTGGTCCCTTCGAACCGTGACGGAACCTCGTTGAGGTTCGGCGGCGAATGGGGGCGTGGGGTGTTCGAGTCCCAGGGGAGCGCCTCCCGCTTGCGGGATCGGCACCCCTGGGCTGCATGACGAAAGCCCTTTGGGCTATTTTGGCTAAATGCAACTATCTGGTCAATTCACGGGCATGATTTCGAGCTTCGCTGGGCCTGATCCGATTAACCTAAATTTTTGGACTGAATCAACAAACTCATCGCAACAAACAACATAGGTTACTTCCAGGTCACATACAGGAGGGAACCTTGTAATGTAGGTTGATGCATCCGTCATTGGACGAAAGTGAAGTTTATTCTCTCTGCGATTAAAAATGCACGCATCAAGGCCACGAGAGCCCAGGGGAGATATTCTGACGCCTTGCAATTCTGTTCCCTCCCATTTCAGTTCACAAGTCTTGATTTGGGTGTCTGCACCTTCATTGTTCAGATCAACGATTCTATCGATGTAGGCATAGCAATTTGTGGCGGCCTTTCGATTATGCAGATTTTTGACGTTTAAGTGATAATACAAGTCATCACCGAAGGTAGGATTTAATGCAGCCACAGGATGATCACCTGCAATAGATAAGGCAAGTCTGTGGCGCGATGTTAATGACCAATCTCTTTTCTGAATATAATCGACCACCAAATTTGCTAGGTCGGTTGGCTCCTTCCTTTGAAACGGAATAGGGTTACCCATAACAGCGCCTACAACCCCCGTTAATTCCTCAATTCCTGATTCCCGAAAGGCAGCGATCTCCAAGCCTAGGAAACAGGCAATAGCAAACTCTTGATGGGTGAACAACGAACCTCGTCGCAAGAGATTTTGAGTCAAACCAACTACCATTTCAGTGGCTGGAAAAGTTTGGAAAGTAGAGGCATTAGAGAACAAGGCCTCCCGCTCAAAATCTAAGAGAACGTAATAGTCGGCAGTCTCCAACTCACGAAAAATCACTTGAGTCAGCCCAAGTGGTTCTTGCTCCTCTTTAGCGTAAAACACTTCAAAATTCAATTTCTTGAGTGCATCACGAACAGCAACGCCATAACGGATCTCGTCAAGATCCTGTCGCTGACCACAACTGAGGAAAATCTTTGCGTTATTAGAGTGGTTTTTATTCATAAATGATTCCCTCCACCAACCTCACCAGCAGATCCTTGCGCTCCAAAATCACGCTGATCTTCACGGGGGTCTCGCTGACGGTGCCGGAGGTGGGGGCGCTGATGGCGGCGAAGGTTTTCATGGTGGGGTAGAGATGACGGGCGCCATTAAGCACCAAGCATCCGACGGACTTCTTCCAGGGAAGTGCCTTTGCCTTCAGTGAAACGTTGTCGGGCATCGGTCACACGTTTTTTGAACTGAGGCGTGGCGGTGAGTTGGTGGTCGAAGGCATCGTCCTAGTCGGCAAACCAGAGAAGATGACCACCGGGCTTGCCGTTGATCAGGATCACGAAGTCTTCTTGCGCGGCCGCTTGCATGGGGCCTGAAAGCTCCGGGGCGAGTTGGGTGAGTTCGAGGGTCTTCATGGCGTTTCAAAGGAGCCGTTATCAAGCAACCATTGCTGGGATTTGGATTTCGCGACGACGGCGAGGATCATCACCGTCTCACTGTCGGAGTCAATGTCGTAGAAAACCCGGATGTCGTCCTCCCGCAGTCGATACTACGGGCGGAAATAGTCTCGGAGCCGTTTGATGCGGCTTTTGCGGACCAAATCGGGCTGATGAGTCAAATGAGTTTGGATGGCATCAAGAACCGTCGTCTGAAGATGCTTTGGTAAGACCATTAGATCATCCAAAGCAGCTTCATCGAACTGGATTTCGAAAGCCATGGCTCATGTGCCTCACTTCACCAACCTCACCAGCAGATCCTTGCTCTCGACGCTTTCGCTGATCTTGACGAGGATCTCACTGACGGTGCCGGAGGTGGGGGCGCTGATGGCGGCGAACATTTTCATGGCTTCTAGGGTGACGAGGGTTTCGCCTTCTTTGACCTTTTGACCGACGGTGACGGCGATGCTGGCGACCATGCCGGGCATGGGGGCACCGACTTGGGTCGGATCAGCGGGGTCGGCTTTGACTTTGCTGACGGTGTTTACGGCGAGGGCTTTGTTCGTGACGGTGGTGTGGCGTGGGTAGCCGTTCAGCTCGAAGATGGCGGTCTGCTGACCGGCGGCGTCGGGCTCGGTCATGTTCAGCAGGCGGACGAAGAGGGTCTTGCCTTCTTCGAGGCTGATGTGGATCTCCTCCTTGTCACGCAGGCCATAATAATAAGCCGGTGTGGGCAGGGCGGCGACGTCGCCGTAGGTCTTGCGAAAGTCGGCGAACTTCAGGAAAACATCGGGATACATGAGGTAGCTCCAGACATCGTCTTCGGTGGGATTCTTCTTGAGCTTGCCTTCAAGCTCGGCGCGGACATCGGCTAGGTTGATCTTCGCAGCGTGGGTGCCGGGACGGCCTTTGATGCGCTTGCCATTCTTACCAACGATGGCGTCAGCGAGGGCGTTCCATTTCTTGCGGCTGTCGGCGGCTTTGGCGGGCTCCATGCCGTAGAAGGGCTCGCCTAGCCAGCCTTCGAACATGCTGGTGACGTCCTTGCTCCACTTCGTGCCGGTAAGCTGGAAGATGTCGTTCGGCTTCACGCCACGGGCGACGCACTCAATGGCGAGGTCGCCGACGACTTTGGATGATGGCGTGACTTTGACGATGTCGCCGCAGAGCTGGTTCACCTCAGCATAAGCGTGAGCAATCTCTGGCCAGCGAGGACCGAGGCCCATGCCGATGGCTTGCTCCTTGAGGTTCGTGTATTGGCCGCCGGGCATCTCGTGGAGATAGACTTCGGCAGTGCCATAGGGCTCGGAGGTGTCGAAGGGCTTGTAGTAGGCGCGGACGGCTGCCCAGTAGTCGCTGAACTCCTGAAGGGCATCGACGTCGAGCTTGGTATCGCGCGGCGTGTGCTGCAAAGCGGCGACGATGGAGTTCAAGTTCGGCTGGCTGGTGCCACCGGACATGGACGCGATGGCGGCATCGCAGACATCGACTCCGGCTTCTGCAGCCTCAATGATGCTGGCGGCGTTCAGGCCGCTGGTGTCATGGGTGTGGAAGTGGATCGGGATACCGACTTCGTCTTTGAGAGCTTTGACGAGCTTCTTCGCGGCATACGGACGCACGAGGCCGGCCATGTCTTTGATGCAGAGCATGTGGGCTCCCATCTTCTCAAGCTCCTTGGCGAGGCGGACGTAATATTTAAGGTCATACTTGTCGCGCTTCGGATCGAGGATGTCGCCGGTGTAGCAGAGCGTGCCTTCGCAAATGGACTTCGTATCTTCACGCACGGCCTGCATGGCGGCAGTGAGATTCGGCAGGTAGTTCAGCGAGTCAAAGATGCGGAAGATGTCCATCCCATTCTCAGCCGAATGTTTGATGAAGCCCTTCACCACGTTGTCGGGGTAGTTGGTGTAACCGACGGCGTTGCTGCCACGGAAGAGCATCTGGAGGAGGATGTTTGGCACCTTGGCGCGGATGTCGCGCAGACGAGCCCAGGGATCTTCGCGGAGGAAGCGCATGGTCACGTCGAAGGTGGCACCGCCCCACATTTCCAAAGAGAACAGGTCCGGCGTGCGATGCGCCACGGCATCTGCCACGGCGAGCATGTCAAAGGTTCTCATGCGCGTGGCCAACAGCGACTGATGCGCATCACGCATGGTGGTATCGGTGATGAGCAGCTTTTTCTGCTTGGCGACCCAGTCTTTGCAGAACTTTTCGGGTCCCATCTCGGTGAGGAGATTCTTGGTGCCTTTCACCAGCGGTGCGCGGTGATCCCATTTCGGGATGGGCGGCGTGATGAAGGCTTTGTCCTGCTTGTGACCTTTGGCGAAGGGATTGCCGTTAACGATGGTATCGGCGAGGTAGTTCAGCAGCTTCGAGGCACGGTCCTTGCGGGCGACGAATTTGAGAAGATCAGGGTTGTTATCGATGAAGCGAGTCGTGGCCTGACCGGTCTTGAACTCCTCGTGATGCACCACGTTCATAAGGAACGGGATGTTCGTTTTGACGCCGCGAATACGGAACTCGCGCAGACCGCGATCCATGCGATCAAGCGCCTGCTGATAGGTGCGGGCGAAGACGGTCATCTTCACGAGCATGGAGTC
>CANHTV010000355.1 GCA_947463285.1 Verrucomicrobiaceae bacterium
TAATCCGCATCTGGACGTTGTTCATTGGTTATAAATCCAATGCTGAATCCACTCTCAATTGTGTGGTCAGCTCGATTTATTTTAAAGACAATAACCTTTTAGAAGCCAACCATGATGACAAGCATTGGTTAGATCTTCAACATCTGCTCAAGCAGCCCGCTTTCATTTATTGCAGCATCGCGGAGTTCAATGCCCGAGTGCTACGCATGTGAATTTACGCGGCTGGCAACACTATCATTGTCGAATGAAGCTCGACGATGAACATGAGGTAATTGCTATCCCGAAAAGCACTCTATTAGGAAAGGTAACTGTTTTAAGCGTTGCTAAGTTTTTGATTTCTAGTGCTCGATGTGAGGGGATTCCTGGAGTGCTAGATTTTTATGTTCCAGCACTCCAGCAACATGGATTTACCACTGGTGAAAATTAGTAGTAATTCGGAGTCGTGACCATTCAATTATCCAGCACCAGCCTTGCCAGATGGTAAAGCTGAGAATAGTCTGGGTAATCGCTCCCATGTTTGCAAAACCTGCCCTTGCCCTCCTGTTCACCGCATTTGCTGCTATCGCCCAAGAAGCGGCATCCCCTGCCGCCAAGCAGACGGAAAAAAATGCTTTCGAATTCATGGAAGGAGATCGTGTTGTTCTCATCGGCAATACGGTCATCGAAAGGGAGCAGCGCTATGCCACGTTGGAACCACGCTTGGCCTTGGCACTCGGGGAAACCAAAGTCACCGTGCGTAATCTAGCCTGGAGTGCTGACACGGTCTTTGGTCATGCCCGCAGCTACTTCGGCCCGCCTGAAGAAGGTCTGCAACGTCTATCCAGCCACCTGGATCTTTTGAAACCAACCGTTGTTGTTCTCTGCTACGGCTCTGAAATGGCCTTCGAAGGTCTCAGTGGTCTGCCAGACTTTCTAACTGGCTACCGCAATCTGCTCGAACTCATTCGCAAACAAGCCCCAGGTGTCCGCCTCGTCATCGTCAGTCCACCTCCTGTCGAAACCCTGGCTCCGCCACTTCCAGACTTGGGTTATGCCAACAAAAACCTATCCAGTTTTCGCGACGCTCTGCGCAAATTCGCAGGCAGTCAGAATACGTTTTTCATCGACCTCTTTGAGCGGATGGGGGGTGTTCCCAAGACGGGTGTCTCCTCCAAGCCGTTAACTGAAAACGGCATCCATTATACGGCTGAAGGCTATGCTAAACTCAGTAGTAAGCTTGTCGAAGGGCTGGGGCTCACTGCACCGGCTGTCGCAACTGCGGAGCTTGACCCTATCCGCCGCGAGGTATTGGCCAAAGACGAACTCTTCTTCAATCGCTGGCGTCCGCAAAACGAAACCTACCTCTTTGGTTTCCGCAAACACGAGCAGGGCCAAAATGCTAAAGAAATTCCGATGTTCGACCTGCTGATCGATAAGGCCGACGGCAACATTCAGGCAGCGAAGGCCAGTCTCTTGGCTAGCAAGAAACAGCTCTGATTTTCAAGCTAGCAAGCGGCGGAAAAAAAGTCCCAAATCATCGACGTATCCTCGAATCATGATGCGTTGATATGATGGTTGACCCTTCACGGTCTGGCGCTAGTTTCAGGCATGTCCGCCCGTCCAAATTGCCGCCCTGAACTCGAAGCCGCCATGCGCCAGCGTATCCTGGTCATTGATGGGGCCATGGGCACGACCATCCGCGAGTACAAGGCCAAAGGCGTCCTCGACGAGACCGCCGCTCGCGGCACTCGCTTTGCCAAGAACGAGAAGGACCTGCTCAACAATGGCGACATCCTGAGCATCACGAAGCCGGAGATCATTGAGGACATTCACCGCCGCTTCCTAGAAGCTGGGGCGGACATCATCGAGACGAATACTTTTGGTGCAACGAGTGTGGCGCAAAGTGATCTCTTCATCGAGGACCCGCGTGATCATGGCGGGCGGAAGGACCCGGAGTTCTACCAAAGCGTGATCGAAAACGCCTACGTCAACGAAGTCGCCTGGGACATCAATTTCATGTCGGCGCAGCAGTGCCGCAAGTGGGCGGATCGCGTGGCGAATGACACGGGCGTGAAGCGCTACGTCGCCGGTGCCATCGGGCCGATGACGGTGTCGCTGAACTTCCAGGTGGATGCGGATGATCCGGCGTTTCGCCCGATCACGTTTGATCAGGTGAAGCAGGCTTACATGCACCAGATCCGCGCTTTGATCGCGGGTGGGAGCGACACGCTGCTCGTCGAGACGATCTTTGACTCGTTGAACGCGAAGGCGGCGCTGTTTGCCATCCAGGAAGTGTTTGAGAAGGACCAGGTCGAGCTGCCCGTGCAGATCTCCGCCGCGATGGTGAAGGGCCGCACGCTGGTTTCCGCGCAGGACGTGGAGGCTTACCTGAATGCGATGATGCACGTCAAACCGCTGAGCATTGGCATGAACTGCTCTGCTGGACCGGACGAGATGCGGCCGTATATCGAGGAACTCGCGGCGAAAGCAGGTTGCTTTGTCTCCGCGTATCCGAATGCGGGCCTGCCGAATGCGTTGGCGCCGACGGGTTTTGACCTGCTGCCGCATCACATGGCCGAGTTCGCGACGGATTTCGCCAAATCGGGCTTCGTGAACATCATGGGCGGCTGCTGCGGCAACACGCCTGCTCACATCGAAGCCATCGCCAAGGCCGTGAAGGGCATCGAGCCGCGTCACGTGCCTACGCCGGAGCCGATCATGCGCCTTTCGGGCACGATGGCCTACAACCACACGAAGCTCGCGAACTACCTCATGATCGGCGAGCGTACGAACGTGGCTGGCTCGCCGAAATTCGCCAAGCTCATCAAAGAAGGCAAACTGGAGGAAGCGGTCAGCGTCGCACGCCAGCAGGTCGAAAACGGTGCCAACGTCATCGACGTGTGCATGGATGAAGGCCTCATTGACGGCGTGGACATGATGACGAAGTTCCTCGCGTTGCTGCAAACCGAGCCCGAAGTCACGAAAGTGCCGATCATGGTCGATTCGTCGAAGTGGGAGGTCGTCGAGGCCGGATTGAAGATGCTGCAAGGCAAGGGCATCGCGAACTCCATCTCGATGAAGGAAGGCGAAGAGGCCTTCCGCGAGCGAGCTGGCATCATCAAACGCTACGGTGCTGCTGCCGTGGTGATGGCCTTTGATGAAAAAGGCCAGGCCGCGACCTACGAGGACAAGATCCGCATCTGCGAACGCGCTTACCGTATCCTCGTCGATGAAGTGGGCTTCAACCCTCAGGACATCATCTTTGACCCGAACGTCCTCACCGTCGCCACCGGCATGGAGGAGCACAACAACTACGCGCTCGACTTCATCAACGCGACCCGCTGGATCAAACAGAATCTCCCCGGAGCCAAAGTCAGCGGCGGCGTGAGCAACATCAGCTTCAGCTTCCGTGGCAACAACAAGGTGCGTGAGGCCATGCACAGCGCCTTCCTCTTCCACGCCATCAAAGCCGGCATGGACATGGGCATCGTGAATGCCGGGATGCTCGAAGTGTATGAGGACATCCCGAAGGAGCTCCTCACCAAGGTCGAGGACGTGCTCCTCAACCGCCATCCCGGAGCCACCGAAGCGCTCGTCGAGTTCGCCGAGCAATTCAAAGGCGTCGCAGGTGCCAAGCGTGCCGAAGTTGATCTCTCCTGGCGTGAATCCAGCGTCGAGAAGCGCCTGGAGCATGCCCTGCTCAAAGGCATCACCGATTTCATCATCCCGGACACCGAGGAGGCGCTCGTCAAATACGGCGTGCCTCTCAAAGTCATCGAAGGCCCGCTCATGGACGGCATGAAAGTCGTTGGCGACCTCTTCGGCGAAGGCAAAATGTTCCTGCCACAGGTCGTCAAATCCGCCCGCGTGATGAAACAAAGCGTCGCCGTGCTGACTCCGGCGATGGAGGCCGAGAAGCTTAAAAATCCCGTCTCCAAAGGCGCGGGCAAATTCCTCATCGCCACCGTCAAAGGCGATGTGCATGACATCGGCAAAAACATTGTCGGCGTCGTTTTGGCCTGCAATGGCTTCGAAGTCACTGACCTCGGCGTCATGGTTCCTTGCGACAAGATTTTGGAAAAGGCACGCGAGATCGGTGCGGATGTCATCGGCCTGTCCGGACTCATCACGCCGTCGCTCGATGAAATGACGCATGTGGCCTCCGAGATGGAGCGCCAAGGCTTTAACGTGCCGCTGCTCATCGGTGGTGCCACCACCAGCGCTGCGCACACGGCCATCAAGATCGCCCCGCATTACTCCGGCCCCGTGGTACACGTGCTCGATGCTTCACGCTCCGTGCCAGTGACGACTTCCTTGATCAGCGAGGAGCACAAAGCCGCCTTCGTCCTCGAAAACGAGGCCAAGCACGACGAAATGCGGGCCAAATACGGCCAGAAAAAGGCCCGAGATATCCTTAGCATCGACGCTGCACGCGCGAACAAATTCACCTGCGACTGGAACACGGTCGAGATCGCCAAACCGACCAAACTCGGCGTCGAAACGATCCTGCCTTCTATCGAAGA
>CANHTV010000356.1 GCA_947463285.1 Verrucomicrobiaceae bacterium
CTGTTGGGGCTGCCTCTTGCATTCCAGGATGGGCCGACGATTCTCCGCGCCCATGTCAGCCTCCCCAGACACGCGCGAAGTCATTCTCGAAGCCCGCGAGCTCACCCGTGAGTTCGATGGAGTGAAGGCACTCGACCGTTTTTCTTTCAAACTGCATCGCGGAGAGGTGCTGGGACTGCTCGGCGCGAATGGCGCGGGCAAAACGACGGCGATGAATTGCCTGCTCGGCCTGACTTTGCCGACGGGAGGCGACCTTTTTGCCTTTGGTCTGCCGCTGCAGCAGCATCGGATCGCGATTCTCCAACGCGCGAATTTTTCCTCTGCCTACACGGCGCTGCCGGGGAACCTGCTGGTGAGACAAAACCTGATCGTATTTGCTCGCATCTACGGGGTGAAGGAGCCGAAGAAAAAGATCGCCGAGCTGATGGAGCTTTTGGAGATCTCGCATCTGGCGGATCGCGTGACGGGGCAGCTCTCGGCAGGTGAATCCACCCGCGTGAACTTGGTGAAGGCCTTCCTCAATGATCCTGAGCTGCTCATGCTGGATGAACCCACAGCGAGCCTCGATCCCGATATCGCGGACAAGGTGCGCAAGGTCGTGCGTAAGGTGCAGCGGGAGCGGAACATCGGCATCCTCTACACCTCTCACAACATGCGGGACATCGAAGAGGTCTGTGATCGCGTGATCTTCCTGCACAAAGGCAAAATCGTCTGCGAAGGTACTCCGACGGACATCGTCGCCCAGTCCAGCAGCTCGAACTTGGAGGATGTCTTCATCAAGATCGCCCGCGATGGCGAAATCATCGACGAACCCGCGAAGGAAAAGCAGTCATGAACTTCAACACCATCAGCGCGCTCGTGCTGCGCTACCTTTATCTCTACACACGTACTCCGATGCGCATGGTCGAGCTGGTTTTCTGGCCGGTGGTCGATCTCGTGGTGTGGGGCAATGTGACGGTCTTCATTCAAAAGAATACCAATCCGGCTTTCGGGAACTTCGTGCTCTTCTTCCTCGGGGGCATGATTCTTTGGGACATTATGTTCCGCGCCCAGCAGGGGGTAGCGATCTCGTTTCTGGAAGATGTGTGGACGCGCAATCTGCTGAACATCTTCGTCGCACCCGTGAGGACGACTGAGTACGTCAGCGCCACCTTCATCGTGGGCATGATGCGCATTGTGGTGACGGCCATCGTGCTGAGTCTCATCTCGTGGTTTGGTTACTCGTTCAATGTCTTCACGCTGAACTGGTGGCTGATCCCCTTCTTTGCCAATTTGATGCTCTTTGGCTGGTCGCTCGGCATGATCTCCACGGCGCTGATCCTGCGCTGGGGGCAGGCGGCGGAGTCCCTGGCCTGGGCGATTCCCTTCTTCTTTCAGCCTGCCGTGGCGGTTTTTTACCGGGTGGAGGACATGCCCGCTTGGACGCAGCCCATCGCCTGGTGCTTCCCGCCGACCTACATCTTCGAAGGCATGAGAGATGTGATGAAGACCGGCAGCATGGACTGGAGCTACCTGTGGATTTCCGCCGGGTTGAACCTGCTCTACTTAGCTCTCGCCGGCTGGCTGTTCCTATGGATTCTGAATCTGACCCGCAAGCGCGGCCTGCTGACAAAATTTGCCACGCAGTAGTGCTTCAGTGGGTAATGAAATCGTCCACGAACTGCTCCACGATCACCTTCAGGTCGGGCGGCTGTGGCAGGCCGATTTCGAGGGCTCGGCTGCCGTCCACCTGCTGCGGCCAGTTGTCCACGATGCCCTGAATGCGGGCATCAAAGGCATCCATGATAGGGCCCAGCTGGATGCCGCGTTCCGCAGCGACTTGTTGGATCACTTGTTCGGCGATGTTCGGCGTCACGCGATGTGCTGGCAGCACGAAGGCGCGATCTTTGCCGAGTTTTTCCTCGGGCACTTCCGCCAGGGCGATGAAGGAGTCGATCACTGTGCGGTAGCCGGTCATGGGATGCGGCTGATCGCGACGGATCGGGAGCTGACAGGGCTCGCCATTCAGAGGCTCGCGGAACATGCCGCTGGCCCAGCTGGAGGCGGCGGCGTTCGGTTTGCCTGGACGGATGATGACCGTCGGCAGACGCACACTGCGCCCGTCAAAGTGGCCTTTGCGGCTGTGATCATTTACGAGCATCTCACACATGGCTTTGGTCATGCCGTAAGTGGTCTGAGGCAGCTGTTTGGTGCGGTCTGACATCATCTGGCTCATGTCCATGCCACCATAGCAGGCCACGCTGCTGGCGAAGATGACGCGTGGTTTGCCCTCGGCGGCACGGGCGGCTTCGAAGATGTTTCGCCCTCCATCCAGATTCACACGCAGGGCGTCATCAAAGCGCTCTTCACACTCACCACTGACCATGGAGGCGAGGTGAAAAATGACATCGACCTGTGTGCCGACAGCATTGAAGACCGTGGCGCGATCACTGATGTCACCCTGTACCTGGCGGACGCGCGCATCCGTCGGTTCACCACGAAAAAACGCATCGAGTAGCACCAGTTCGGTGATCGGCTTGCCATTCAATGTGCCGCGTTCGAGGAGTTTTTGGGCGAGTTGGGAGCCGAGGAAGCCGCCGCCGCCAGTGATGATGATTTTCATGGATGATTGGGAAGAAGATTGCCATCAGGCGCTGGCTGATGTGTGTTCATGCAACATGAACAAACCCCTCACTGGATACAAGATCGGATTCGTCGGACTCGGCAATATGGGACGTGCCAATGCAAGGCATCTGCATGAAGCGAGGGCTGAAGTCATCGTCTGGAATCGCAGTGATGGGCCAGCGGCGGCGGCGGTGGCCCTCGGCATGAAACGCGCGGCGTCTTTGCCTGAGCTGGCACGTGAGATCGGGCGGGGCATCATCTGCATCAATCTCACCATGACGGATGTCGTGGAGAAGGTGGTGTTTGGTGAAGGAGGCTTGATCGAAGGCCTGCATCCTGACGCTTTGATCATCGACTTTGGCACTACGGGAGTGCCTGAGACCAAGGCTTTCTCCCAACGCGTGAACTGGGTGGATGCGCCTGTGTCAGGTGGGCAGGTCGGCGCGGAAGCTGCTTCCTTGACGATCATGGCCGGAGGCAGTGAGGCTCATTTTCAGAGGGCGCTGCCTGTTTTCCAGGTGGTGGGGAAAAATATCACCCATCTCGGAGCTAGCGGGGCAGGGCAGGTGACGAAGCTGGCCAATCAGCTCATCGTGGCCCAGACGATTGATGCCGTGGCGCAGGCGCTGCGTCTCGCGGAGCTTTCGGGTGTCGATTCTGCCTTGGTGCGCAAGGCTCTGCTCGGTGGTTTTGCGGAAAGCCGCATCCTGGATCTGCATGGCGACCGCATGGTGCGTCGTGCTTTCGAGCCTGGTGGCCGCGCGACTCTCCAGCTCAAAGATGTGCGGCTGATGTGTGAGCTGGCTGACTCCGTCGGGCTGGATTCACCGACGCTGAAAAACTCGCTGGCCCAGTGGGAGACGTTTGTTCACGAAAAGGGTTTTGGTGATCTGGATCATTCCGGCTTGTTCCGGTTGTATGAGTGATCAGTCGCGCTTTTGGTTTGGCACATCCGGGTAATGCCGGCGACCACTCAGCTGGAGAAAGGCACGCCCGAGAAAACGCGGATTGTTTTTCAAATAGCGACGCCAGAGACGCTTCGGCTCTTTGTAAAGTCGGTAGGCCCATTCCAGCCCGGCGCGCTGCAAAAAGTGAGGCGCTTGCGGCACGAGACCAGCGTGAAAATCGAAGGCGGCTCCGACACCGAACATGAGTGTGGTATCGAGCTTGGACAGATACTGCGCCATGAAGCGCTCCTGCTTAGGCGTGCTGAGTCCGACCCAGAAGCAATCTGGCTGCAAGTTGACGATCTGCTTTTTCAGATTCGCTTCCTCTTCCTCGTTCAGCGGGCGAAAAGGCGGAGTGCAGGTGCCGACGACTTGCAGGCCTGGATATTTGGCTTCGAGATTGGCCTTCAGCTTTTCAGCCACACCCGGACCTCCGCCGAAAAAGAAATGTCGCCAACCTTCGTGCAGGCTTTTTTCCATGACCAGCAGCATGAGGTCTGGCCCATAGACTCGGTCGATCACCTGTGATCCAGCGAGCTTGCCCATCCAGACCATCGGCATGCCGTCTGGGGTGGTGAGAAAGGAGGCGTTGTGGATCTCACGCAGGGCTTCGTCTTCCTGGCTTTCGCTGACGCCATGTACGCCAGTGACCGTGATGTAGCCCTTGCGTTTTTCAGCGATGGCGTCGGTGATGTGGGCCAGAGCCAGGTCGAGATTGATCTCGCTGATGCCGACGCCAAGGACGTTGATACGGGCTGGGGAATCCATGTGCGCGGAAGTAGTCGGTGAGGCTCGGGCTCGTCAAATCAAGAAGCACCAAATTCAGGCGTGCATGACTTGGCCGCCGTCAATGTTTAGAGTCTGGCCGGTGATGTTTTTGGCATGATCCGAAGCTAGGAATACCGCCATGGAGGCATACTCCTCAGGCATCTGCCAGCGTCCGAGATGGGA
>CANHTV010000357.1 GCA_947463285.1 Verrucomicrobiaceae bacterium
GAAGCCTATCCCGAATACTACGCCCAGATCGAGAAGGATGAGAAAGAACTCGAAGAAGCCGTGAAGGATGACTGGGATAATGAGAGCTACAATCCATGGTTCTCCGAGGACGAAAATGATCAGGACGACGAGTATCAAAAACCCCGTCCGAAACCCTCAGCACCACCGCCCGAGATCGAAAAAGCCAGCAACACGGTGGCTATGAGCGACCCCATGGAGGAAGGCGAAAATCAAGGCTCGGTGATGCCGGACGAAGATGAACCCGTGATGGAGGACAAACCCGTAGTCGAAGACAAGCCTGCCTCAGAAAAGACCACGGAAGAACTCGCCCGCGAAGACGAGCAGCGCACAGGCAATCCGTAGGGGGCTGCCTGACCAAAAAAAAACCTTTGACCAAGCCGAACTCTGTCGGGTCATGGTCAAAGGTGCTAGATGACTGAAATCTGGCCGGGAACAGGCGAGATCAGCGAGCGAGCAATTCCTTCGCGGCTTTCTCGATGGCAGGCAGAAGCTCAGCGGATAGCTCGGTCAGCAACGGCAGCACGGGGCCAGTGTTGGCCACTCCTGAAAGCGTCACCGCGTGATGAAGAACGAGGATCGGGCTGTGGGCATTGCGCAGATCTTCCAGCGGCTGGAAGATGGCACGAATCTGCTCGGCTTTGGCATAATCACCAGCCTGGATGGCGTGGAGCATGTCGGTGCTGAGCTGGGGATTCACACACACGCAGCCAGCGGTGAAGCCGGTGATACCAAAGTCGCGCAGATGAACGATGGCAGGCTGCTCGCCGATGCCGCTGACAATGAGGTCCGTGTTCACCAGAGTGATCAGCTTGCTCAGGTAGGCATCCTGGGCGGGATCAGGCTTCACGACGGCGTATTTGATCCAGGAGATGAGGCCGTCATTAACCAGCTCAGCAGCGAGCTCCGGTGTGATATAGGATTCATCTTTGATGTAGAGCACGGCTTTCAAACCGGAGCGCTCCACGAAGTGACGGATAGCCGTGGCCACACCTGCAGGTTTTGAAGGGAACAGCGTCGGCAGAAGCATGGCCGTCGGATACTGGTGATCCTTGAGAATCGCGGCCTGATCCATCGCTGTGCCATACATCGGCCCCACGCTTGGCACCACCCACATGTCCTCTGGCGAAATCTCACGCAGCATGGTCAGAAGCTCCGCATACTCGGAGACGGCGATGTTGTAGAGATTGGCATTGCCACCATAAAGCAGGGTACGGATACCGCCGCGATGCATGTGCTGGATGAGCTTTGCATTTTCCACACGGCTGAGACTGAGATCGGCATTCCGGCAAAGAGGCGGGACGGCGATGACTGAATTTCGAAGTTCGGCGGGGGCGTTGACAGGTGTGGTCTTCATGCGGGCGCGCAGTGAAAGAGCGCCCGGGCCATTGGGCAAATGAAAATCCACAGGTAAATCAAGCCGCCAGCACACCACAACCCACCGCGATGTAGCCTGCCCGCAGTTCATCCAGAAAAGCCTGCGGCGTGCTGCCCTGCGAGTAATGCACTGGCTGGCCCACAGTCAGACGAATGCGGATTTTATCTTCCGGCAGGCGCCAGATGGGCCAGCCTTTGCTCAGGTAAGTGCCGGATGTCTGGATGTAGATCGGCCAAACGGGCGCTCCCGAATTTTTGGCGATCACGGCCAAGCCACCAGCCAGCGGATTGATCACGCCATGCTCAGGCCGTGTACGGGTGCCTTCAGGGAAAAACAGGATGCGCTCGCCTCCACGCAGCAGGTCGATGCACTGACGCATCATTTTATGGGAGGGCTCGTTTGGGATGAATCCCGCGGCCGTGAAGCCGCAATAAAGCAAGGGGTTGCTCATCAGAGAGGCCTTGAACACGCAGGCGACGCGATCAGCCTCAGCCATCACCAAAACGGCATCCCAGAGCGCCGGATGATTTGGAGCAAGGATCATCGGCCCATTCTGCACACGCAGACGATCAAAGCCGACATACTCACACTCGACGACCCGCAGAAACTTCAGCAGCAAGACAAAACCCGCGGAGAAATGTTTCAACATAAACTGCCCGGACTCACGACCAAGCTGGCCCTTTAAGATTCTGGATATCAGCAGACTAAGCGGCAACAAAGACGCCGCCCACGCCGCCCAGTAGGTCAGCAGCAGCAGCGCTGCCGAGACCAGATGCAGCCGACGATTTAGAGTCATAGGGGAAGGTTTATCAGCCGGACCATTCAGGCATCCGCGCCGGAGTTGGATTGGATTCTTTGAGGTTTGTCTGAGGCCGCCTTCATGGTAACTCAGATGAATTATGTCCCACCCCTCATCACTTGTCCAAGCTCTTTCCAGCCTGCCTCATGGCGCCTCATTTCGCTTTATCGACGAGCTTGTGGACATGAAGCCCGGAGAATCCGCCAGCGCACGTTGGACACTGAAAGGCGATGAAGCCTTTCTCGCCGGACACTTCCCTGGTCAGCCACTTCTCCCCGGAGTGATCATGATCGAAGCACTGGCTCAGCTCGGCGGCATTCTGGCTCAAAGTGATCGCGGTGAGCAACCTCTTAAAAACGTGCGCCTGACCGCGGTGCGGCAGTTTAAAATTCTCGGTAGCATTCCTCCGGGTGAGACATTGACGATCCACGCCAAGCGTGATGCCGTCATGCCCGGCCTCGTGCAGATCAGTGGTGAAATTCTGACCGCTGATGGCACCAAGCTCGCCTCTGGCAGTGTCGTGCTCAGTGGTGAGGAGTGATCACTTGCCTTTCTTGGCTCCGCGCTTCGACTTGCCATACATGACCTTTTTGGCCTTTGGCAACACTCCGCCATCGTCGGGATTCATCCCAGCTTGCTTCTTCAGCTCACGGATCTGATCACGCAGCAGTGCGGCGCGCTCGAATTCCATCTTCGAGGCAGCTTCAGCCATCTCGCCTTCCAGCTCACGGATGACCTCCGTGACCACGAAGTCTCCGCCACCACCTTCGCGCAGAACGCCTTCCTCGATCTCTTTGGCCTTGCCAAGCGTGTGCAGAGACTCCTGCACGGCGCGCCTCACCGTCTGTGGCGTGATACCATGCTTTTCGTTATAATCTATCTGTACTTGACGCCGGTGACCGCTAACGCTGAGCAGCGCGCGGATGCTCCGCGTCTCCAGGTCAGCAAAAAGCACCACCTCTCCATTCACATGACGCGCCGCACGACCCGCCGTCTGGATGAGCGAGGTCTCACTGCGGAGAAAGCCTTCCTTATCCGCATCCAAAATGCAGACCAGGCTCACCTCGGGCAGGTCCAAACCTTCACGCAGGAGATTGATGCCTACCAAAACATCACAGTCGCCTTTGCGCAGACTGCGCAGGATCTCCACGCGCTCGATGGCATCTATATCGCTATGCAGGTAGCGCACCTTCATGTCGATGTTGCGCAGGTAATCCGTCAAATCCTCCGCCGTGCGTTTCGTCAGTGTCGTGACCAACACACGTTCATTTTTCTCGATGCGCTGACGACACAACTCGATGGTTTCGTCAATCTGGCCTTTGAGCGGCTTGATTGTGATCACCGGGTCAAGGAGGCCAGTGGGGCGGATGATCTGCTCGACGACCAGCGGCTTGCCTTTTGTCGTAACATCAAATTTATCCACAGGCTGCGAACTGCCGCTCACTCGCACCGAAATGGCAGGCAGCGCTGCCGGCAGACCTTTTTCCACGCCCGTGCGGTCACGCTGATGGGCGATGTATTCCTCATTGCCGACGACGCTGTTTTCGATCTCAAAACGTGCCGGAGTGGCGCTCACATAAACCATCTGGCCGACGGCATCCATGAACTCGGGAAACTTCAGCGGGCGATTGTCCAAAGCGCTCGGCAAGCGGAAACCATGCTCCACCAGCACCGTCTTGCGTGAGCGGTCGCCTTCATACATGCCGCCGATCTGCGGGATGGTGGCATGGCTTTCATCCACGAGGCAGAGAAAGTCATCCGGAAAGAAATCCAGCAGTGTCCCGGGCGTCGCCCCTGGCTCACGTCCCGTGAGGTGACGGCTGTAGTTCTCGATACCCTGGCAAAAGCCCATCTCCTGCATCATCTCGATGTCATGCTCCGTGCGCATCCGCAGGCGCTGAGCCTCCAGCAGCTTGCCCTCCTGCTCGAACCAGGCCACGCGCTCAGTCATCTCTTCGCGGATTTTGACGATGGCTTTCTTCAGCTTGTCACCCGGTGTCACGAACTGCTTCGCCGGAAAGATGGTGTAGTTCGGCATCTTGAGTGTCACCGTGCCCGTGAGCACATCCACCGCGCTGATGCGCTCGATCTCATCACCAAAAAACTCGATGCGGATGCCTTCGCTATCAAGGTAGGCAGGCACCACCTCCACCACATCACCACGCGCACGGAAGGCACCACGCTTGAGTTCATATTCATTCCGCTCATAGAGCATGTCCACCAGTCGCGTCAGCAGCGTCTCGCGTGACATCTCCATGCCCACATGCAGCGGCAGCATCATGCCTTCATA
>CANHTV010000358.1 GCA_947463285.1 Verrucomicrobiaceae bacterium
AGGCCGTAGGTGACAAGGTCGAAAGCCACTCTAGAATCGGTCGACGTTTCTTGTTCCACGAATCATGACTGACCTCGCTACCGTTCTCATCGTTGATGATGAAAAGCATACCCGCGATGGCCTGCGCCTGTCGCTGGAGGATGACTTTGATTGTTACGTCGCCTCAAACGCCGCTGAGGCGATGGAGATGCTGAAAAACGATCCCATCGACGTCATGCTCACGGATCTGCGACTGGGCGAGGACGATGGCATGAAGCTGCTGGAGCAGGCCCTAGCTCTTCCAAAACCACCCGTCTGCATCATGATGACCGCCTACGGCAGCGTGGACACCGCTGTGGAGGCGATGCGACGTGGTGCGTATCATTTTGTCACCAAACCACTAAACCTCGATGAGGTGGAACTGCTGGTGAAACGGGCGCTTCGCAGCCGCCATCTGGAGCATGAAAACAAGGCACTGAAGCAGCAGGTGGAGCAGAAATTCTCCATTGAAGGCATCCTCGGCAAGGCTGATGCCCTGAAGCCCATCTTGGAAACCATTCAACAGGTCGCCCCGACACGAGCCACGGTTTTGATCGAAGGCGAAAGCGGCACGGGCAAGGAACTCGTGGCCCGTGCGGTGCATAATCTCAGTGGCCGCCCCAAGGCCAAGATCATCACCGTCCACTGCGCTGCGCTGTCCCCGCAGATCCTGGAAAGTGAGCTCTTCGGCCACGAAAAAGGCTCCTTCACCGGCGCGCAGGAAAAGCGTATCGGTCGTTTTGAGCTTGCGGATGGCGGCACGCTTTTTCTCGATGAAATCGGCGAGGTCGACGCCAGCACGCAGGTCAAACTCCTGCGTGCCCTCGGCGAACAAACGATTGAACGCGTCGGTGGCAGCAAGCCGATCAAGGTCGATGTGCGCGTCGTCGCCGCCACGAACAAGGACCTGGCGAAGATGGTGGAGGAAGGCAAATTTCGCGAAGACCTCTACTGGCGTCTGCGCGTCGTCACCATCCAGATGCCGCCGCTGCGCACCCGCAAGGCGGACATCCCCATCCTCGCGGAACACTTCCTCAAAGAGCTGTCAGCAGCGAATGGCAAAACCTTTAAAGCGCTCGGTGAGGATGCCCTGCCGGCTCTCATGAACTACGACTGGCCGGGCAATGTGCGTGAACTGCGTGCCGCTATCGAGCACGGCATCGTCATGTGCAACACCAGCCGAGTCATGGCCAAGCACTTGCCGGCCTACCTTTCCCAGCCCGGCGGACTTGGGCTGCGCATCCCAGCCACACCATCCGCAAAAACGACAGGCAGCCCTGAGGAGCCAGCGAAAGCACCGTTGGACATTCACGAGATGGAAAAGCAGCTCATCATGGCGGCTCTGGGTCGTGCAGGAAACAACCGCAGCGAGGCTGCCGAGCTTCTCAACATGAGCCGCCGCAGCCTGCAACGAAAGCTCAAGGACATGGGCATGGTGCGCAAACATCGTAAACGTCCCAAAACCAGAGACGCATAAACCGTATTTGCCAGTGACAGCCTGCGCGGCAAGGTCAGGCCATGGCCGTCATTCATCTCCCCGTTCCGCTTCCCGCATTTCTCACCGCCCCCCTGCGCAGCCATCATACACTCACAGAGGTCCCCTGCCCTGATGCATGCGCTCTAGTGGTGCCAGGAGGTTATGCCGTGCAGCCTGCGCTCATCGATAGCCTGCCGCAGTTGCAGATCATCAGCGTTTTTGGTGTCGGTTACGACGGCGTCCCTATCGCTCACTGCCGGGACAAAGGCATCCGCGTCACCAACACCCCAGACGTGCTCACGGAAGACGTGGCCGACATCGCCACAGCGCTCGTGCTCATGACCAGCCGCTGTCTGGCAGCTGCGGAGCGCTTCACGCGAGCCAGTTCCTGGCCACAAGCAGCTTTTCCCCTCGCCCATGCCCTGCGTGGTAAAACAGCAGGCATTGTGGGTCTCGGACGGATTGGCAAAGCCATCGCGCATCGACTTTCAGCACATGGCCTGAAGATCGCCTACCATGGCCGCCAGCCACAAGACCTGCCGCACCAGTATTGCAGCAGCCTGATCGAGCTCGCCGAGACTTCCGATTTCCTCATCATCGCCTGCCCCGGCGGCCCGGAGACCAGACATCTCATCCAAGCAGAGGTGCTGCGTGCCCTCGGCCCCACAGGCACCCTCATCAACATCGCTCGTGGCTCCGTCGTAGATGAAACCGCCCTGATCGAGGCCCTTAAAACAGGCACCATCCGTGCCGCTGGGCTCGACGTCTTCGCCAACGAGCCCCACGTCCCCGCTGAGCTTCTCGCCTGCGAAAACGCCGTCCTGCTGCCTCACGTCGGCAGCGCCACTCATGAGACGCGCCAGGCCATGGCCCAACTCGTCATCGACAACCTCAGCGCCCACTTTGCAGGCCAGCCCCTGCTGACGCCCGTGTGCTGAAAAGCAAATATTGGCTCCTCATTTTTTCTGCCTCCATTCGCTGTCAGCTATTTTGTCGGCAGCGCCACACCCTCCAGCTTCTTTGACGGAAGTTGCTTACCAAATTAGCCGCCTATCTCTTCAGTGAGTCTGCGGACGCATCTTGAAAGCCAGTGTTCAAAGCATAGCCATTCATCCTTTTTAATAAACAGCGCATAAAAAGCAGCCATTTGAAGACTGAAATAGATCAAATCCTTCATCAGCAAGGCGATCGTCAGGTGAAAGGTCAGACCGAAAAGCAGAGTGAATACACGCAGCCTACCAACCGTAAAAAGCAGTGGAGCCAGCAACTCAAAAGCTAGAGCAAAATGCTGCATCGCTGACCACGCGCCATGCGGGAGTAAGTTTAAAAGCCATGCAGTCATCTCTGTACGATAAAGGCCCTGCACCTGACTCCATAAAACATCTGGATTGCTGATCCAAGCACCTTCCACCTTCACCAAACCTGCCGCCAGATAGATCAGGATGAGAGAGGCCTGGAGCACACGCAGCATCGCCACCGATTGCATGAGACGACCAGACGTTGGATCTCGCCACATCCCCGGCCCCAGTAGCAGCAGCGTGTAAATGGCGATGTAGAGTTTATTGAGGGAGTGGGAGGAGAGGACGTCCACTTGTTGTGCATACACGGCGCAGGACCAGAGTAGCAACAGCGCCAGACGCCGCCATTTGCCCAAGATGAACATCCAACCACCCGAAAAAATCAATCCTGCAAAAACCAGCACCTGCCAGCCTGCGGTCATCAGGGGCATTGGGGGCGGATACCCGAGCCAGCGCGTTTCCAGGGTATTGAGGTGAAAGCCGTCAGCCGTCAGCCATTCCGGCCAGCCCAGCAGGCAACGTCCCATGTTCAGCAGAAACGTCAGTGTGAAAAGCACCTCAAACCACCGCACGCTTCTTGCCTCCTGCTCGTGGAGAAGGAAAACCCCCAGCCGCTTTCCCCAGGGTTGAGGCGAGCTGGGTGAGGCTGTTTGGGCTGAAGCCGCCTCTTCCCTCTGTGTCATGGCGTGCTCACTCCCTTCTGCCTATCAGGTTTTTTTTCACTCGGAGTTTCCCGGCCCGGCAGTCCACGCGGCATGTCTGGCAGCGGCGGCGTCAGGCGGTCCCTCAGCCCTGAGGAACGGCTTATCGTTCCAGGTGTCAGTGGCGGCACCTGACGTGAAGATTCGGCCGGGCGCTTCTCAGCATCAGACTCTCGCACCGCCTGCTTCGGTGGTGCAGACGTTGAGAGGCGCGTCTTGCCCGCTGTTTCACCTGTCATGACACGTCCATTGCTGATGCGATAGCTGGCCAGCACGGTTCTTTGGCTCTTGGGTATGGTGGTCGATAGTGGGCGCTGCCAGGCCCCTGAGGTCATCCGCATTTCAGGGCTGCCCACCACCCACTTACTCCGCACCAGACGCAGGCCGTGGATTTGCTGGATCACCCCCAGACCGGCCGAACGCTGGAGAGATTGCAGAATATGAGAAACCAGCCGCCCATGCAGCACTTTTTGAGTCACCGTTTTCTGACGGGCCAGCCCTGACATAAGGCGATCATAACGTGTGCGCGACCCCAGGGCCGACATGGGAAAAACCATTGCCTCAGGCAGCTCATGCCAGGTGCCGCTCAGATCCTGAAATTCCAGATGATAATCCGACCAATAAAGCGCCCGCTGCGTGAACAACGCCGCTACATGATATTGATAGCGGATGCCCGCTGGCAGATGCCAAAGCCTTTTCCCCGTCCAACCAGTCCAAAAAAGCGGCATCAACCAGAGCCCACCAGCAGCGACTAGAAAAACCAATCGCCCCCACAGGATCAGGCGACCCGTTGAGCAGACATTCAGTAACTGTCTCATGATTCAATGATGGGGGATGCACGTTTCATGGGATGTTCCTTCATTCATCTAGAAGCCGTCAATGACAGCCAAATGCGCTGCTCTTTGCCGTCGATGCAGGAGTCGCAGAGTTTGATAGGTGGTGGGCAGTGGGCGGAGCCGCGATCCCGTCTGCGGGAGAAGCGCTGG
>CANHTV010000359.1 GCA_947463285.1 Verrucomicrobiaceae bacterium
CACGCTGCGTGAACATGCCGAGGAAGAAAAGCCCGAGAAGTGGCCCACCGATCAATCCGATGACGGTGTTCACCGACTCGACGAGATTTCCAGGCATGGCTGACACAGCAAAGGCTAGTCCCATGACGAGTACGCCATAACCCACCGTGATCCAGCGAGCATTGCCAACTTGCTGCGCCTGTGTGCCTTCAGGGGCTTTGGACAGACGTTGTTTGAAATCGACCACCGTCGCTGAGGCAAGTGAGTTTAGCCCAGCCGAGATGGTGGACATGCTCGCTGCATAAATCGCAGCGATGAGCAGTCCGGGCAATCCAGCCGGAAGCTGCGTGACAACAAAGTAAGGCAGGATTTGATCTTCTTTCGCGATCAAGCCAGCGGCCAGGGGATCACCATGAATCTTGTAAAAGGCGTAGAGCACGAGGCCCGTGCCATAAAACAAAGCCAGCACCGGCAGGATGAACCAAAGTTTGATCCACAACGAGCGTTGCGCCTCCTTCAGACTGCCTGCGCTGAGGTATCTCTGCACAGAGACTTGGTCCGTTGCCATCTGCACGAGATGCAGAAAAGCACCCGCCAGCAGTAGCGAATAAATATTCACACGCTCAGCGATGCTGAAGGAAAAGCTGATGTCCATGCGCCCATCCGTCACCGCTGTATCCCACACACCACCGAGGCCACCGGGTATCTTGCCCAGGGCCACGATGACGATCAAAAGCTGGCCTCCAAAGAGCACCACAAGCTGCATCACATCTGTCCAGATCACCGCCCTCATGCCACCAAGAGCAGTGTAGAGCGTCGTCAGCGTACCTGATGCAAGAATGGTGATCCACAGAGGCAATCCCGTGACCTTTTCCAAAGCAAGCGCGGGTGCATACGTGGCCGCCGCAAGCCACAGAGCGACACGGAAGATGAACAAACCCGAGGCCAGCAACCGCACTGGCAGCGAGAAGCGCTCCTCAAGAAACTGATACGCCGTGTAGAAGCGCGACTGGTAGAACTTCGGCATCATCCAGATGGCTGTGAAGGGCGTCGCGATGAAGAAAGCCAAGACCAAATAGGCAAAGCCGAAGCCGTTTTTATAAACATCCGCCGGCCCTGCGAGATAGCTGATGCCAGAGAACAGCGCCGCCAAGATCGACATGGCGACGAGAATGCTGTTCATGCCACGACCGGCGAGGAAGTAGTCGCCGAGCGATTTTGATCCGCGTGCCGAGTAGATGCCCACGCCGACCGAGGCCGTGAGGTAAACGCCGAAGAGAGTGTAATCGAGCCAGGAGAAGTGGGTCATCGGCGTGGGAGTTGGAGCGGAGGTTTATTTGGCCGTGTAACCGCCATCTACAGGCAAGTTCACACCCGTGATGTAACGCGAGGCATCACTGAGGAGAAAAATCACCGCGCCACCGAGATCCGTGTCATCTGCCATGCGACCGAGCATGGTGTGCTCACAGTAGCGACTCAGGAAAGGTTCGGGCTGATTGTTGAAGAAGCCACCTGGAGCGAGGTTGTTCACGCGGACGTTCTTCGGACCGTAAAGAGCGGCGTAGAAGCGCGAGAGATTCTCCATACCGCCTTTGTGGAAGAAATAATCTGGCGGCATGTCACCCATGTTCGTGCCGGTGTAGAGTTCATAGCTCGGCCCGATCATGCCCTGAATGCTGCCGATATTGACGATGCTCCCCCGCCCTGCCTGCGCCATTGTCTGGCCAAAGTGGCGATGCATCAGCATCACGCCCGTGGCATTCACACGCATGGATTCCGCGAATTGCTCCACCGCGCCAAGTGTGCCTTTCATCGGGCGAAGCACGGCGTTGTTCACGAGACCGTGAAGAGGACCGAACTTCGCAGTGATGCGCTCATGCAAAGCAATCACCGAGGCTTCATCCCCTTGATCCAGCGACTCGGCGAAGACCTGGTGGCCCTTCGCGGTCTCTTCTTCCGCCACGACTTGCAGCTTCGCCACATCTCGAGCCGCGAGGATGAGCGTGGCACCCGTATGAGCCAGCATCGCGGCCAAACCACGACCGTAAAGCCCCGCGCCGCCGGTGAGGAGGATGACTTTGTTTTGCAAAGAGAAGAGATCGGGAGACATAGAACTCACTTGGATTTGTAAACGGAATCACTGCTCGGTGCTGCCGCACCACCACCGAAGTCTTTGACGAGCTTGTGGAAGGCGTTGCCAAGTTCAATGACGTCGGCACCCAGGGTGAAGACGCGGGTGCCTTCTTCGATGAGTTGGTCTTTTTGACCGAAGAGCGACGCGACGGCGACATATTTGCCATGCTTGATGGCGGCGGCGTGGACGCGTTTGCGGGCGGCAACGACTTCAGAGCAGGTGGCTTGGCCGAGTTTGCCGATGCGATGGCTGAAGTCTCCTGCGCCGAAGAGCAGCATGTCGAATCCAGGCACGGCGGCGATCTCTTCGACGACTTCGAGGGCCTCGGGGCTTTCGATCTGTAGGATGACGAATTTCTCGGTGTTGCAGTGCTGGGCGTAGTCGGCCAGTGGCACCTGGCAGAAGAGGCCATCCATGTTTCCGGCATCGAGCGCCTTGCTCCCCATGGGGCGGCAGCGGACCATATCGACGACGCTGCGAGCCTCGTCAGCACTGGTGATGTGCGGGACCATGATGCCGGTGGCGTCGCACTCGAAGGGCTTCACATACTCGCTGTAGCCGCCTTTGTTGACGCGGACGATGGTGTCCATGTCGTAGAGCTTGGCGGCGCGAATTTGGTGTTCCAAATTAAGCCAGTCATTCGGCACGTGTTCGTTGCAAAGCCACACGGCACTGGCTCCGGCGAGCCCGGCGAGCTCGACGATGCGTGGATCACCGAGGTTGAGCTTCAAGATGGTGCTGTTTTGACCGGAGCGGAGTTCGCGGAGAATGCGGGATGGACGGAGTGTGGGCATGGGGACAGGAAATGAATTATGAATTATGAATTATGAATTATGAAGGATGAAACTTACCATTCGCCATCGCGGCGTAATTTGGCTTTCACGTTGGCGCTGAACTGGGTGATGGAGGCTTCGAGATTGGCGATAACTTGATCGGTGGGGAGACCCGCAGCACTACGGGCGGCGGGGATGACCGTTTCGCATTCGTTGCTGTCCATGAAGCGAGAGGCATCGAGCAGTTCGGGCTGGTCTTCGGGCGGGATGACGAGGAATCCGTGCTTGTCGGCATGGATGAGATCGCCAGGACGCACGGTGCGTCCAAAGATCTCGACTTCGCAGTTCCAGCGCACGGGATGCACATGGGCATGACCCACGCAAAGACGGCGGGCGAGGGCCTTAAAACCGGCATTCGTCATCTCATCGACATCGCGGATCGCCCCGTCGGTGATAGTGCCGACACAACCGAGGGCACGGTGGATGTTGCTGTTCACTTCGCCCCAGAAGGAACCGATGACGCGTGGCTTGTCGAGATCCTGCACGATGACAATCTTGGGGCCGGGGATGCTGGCGATGTAGCGGCGGTATTCGTTTCCGGCGTTTGGGTTGGCTTCGCGATGCGCTTTGTTGCTCGGCTCGATGACGACGGTGACAGCGTAGCCGACCATGGGACCCATCTGAGGCATGAAATCGCGTGTTTCTTCGATGTTGAAGGCTTCGGAGCCGGAATCGCGTTTCGTGATCTGTTCCCAGCCGTTGTAAATGGTGGGCGTGTTCCAGCGCTTGAGCTGGAGGAGGTCGGAATGGCTGAGAATGGGCATATTTTGAAACTGAATGGAAGAGCCGCTAGCAGCAATGCAGCCTCATTGGTCACGGAGAGAAACCAAACAAGAAATAAACGATGAATCAGAAGATATGGAGTACTGGGGAATTGGAAACACAGCCCTCCATCACCTAGCTACTGTCATGCGGAGGTTCGCGCTGCAATCCGTGCCGCAAAAAGGGCTGAAAACGAACGGTTCAGCGCCAAAACGAATCATTCTGCGCTGCGCAGAATCGTTTTTCGCCTTTGCAGAATAGTACGGGCACTATGCAGCGCGTGCCTGCGCGGGAGCAGAGTGGCTCCACACAGTGTACGGACGGAACCACTCTCAGGCAGGGACTCGCTACAAAGCTACCGGGAGACGCGGTAGAGCTGCGGAAACGCGCGTTCGTTTCAACGGGTCGCGGATTTTCTTGCCGCTGATGCTCTGCACGACGACGCGAGGAGCGGTGAGGACGCCGCAGACGCTGTGCCGCACGCACGGTAGAGCCGGTCGTATCTACGGGACGCTCTTTAGGCCTGCGCCGAGGCTTGGCTCTCTGCCTATGGAGACATAGAGGAGTCAAAGCCTGCGAAGCAGGCTTTGACAACCATCAACTTCTTCCACTAAGAAACAAGCACTCGCCATTACCCGATGGACGGGATCTTCACGTCAGGATTCGTTTCGGCGGCGTAGTCCACACCGGCGAGTCCGAAACCGAAGAGACGGAGGAAGCTGCTCTGGTAGCCTTCGAAGTCGCCGAGTTCGGTGAA
>CANHTV010000360.1 GCA_947463285.1 Verrucomicrobiaceae bacterium
ACTGCCTGGGCTGCCACAAACGCATCGACCCTTACGGCTTCGCTCTCGAAGGCTTCGACGCCATCGGCCGCTCTCGACAGGCCGATACAAAGACCATTTTGCCCGATGGAACTGCCATCGATGGCCTCACCGATCTCCGCGACTACCTGCTCACGAAACGCCGCGATGACTTCAAGCGGCAGTTTTGCCGCAAACTGCTCGGATATGCTCTTGGAAGAAGCGTGCAGCTTTCGGACAAGCCGCTGATCGAGCAGATGATGCGGAGCGATCTACGCTTTGGCACGCTGGTGGAGCAGATCGTGCGCAGTCGGCAGTTCCGCCAGGTCCGCGGCCAAGACATCATCGCTAACCATTGAGCCAGAACTGTTATCCAAAACCATTTTAACCCGAACCTTTCGGCGTGGCACAGTCCTTAGCCTGCCGATGATGAAAAAGAACAGACTCGAAGAAGTCTAATCAGACCTCCACTGCGTTACAAACCGGGAGGCTTTTCGCCCACGCCACGACCGCCAGCTTTTGGTTTCGGTGGAGGTGGTGCGGCTGGGTTGAAGTATTCGCCACCTTGAATCTCTACTTGGCCTTTGGTGCCTTGGACCATCATGGGGCGATTACTGTCGATCTGCTTGTAGTAGGAAAGTTTTTTCAAAACGCCATCAGGAGCGACGACGGCATGGGCGAAGAGCTGAGGCTGCGCCATGAAGAGCACTTGCAGGAAGTTTTTGGAGTCGATGGCGATCTGAGGATCGTGAATCATGCTCAGTGGTCCGAGGCGGAAGGTGCGCAGGCGCTCGCCGGATCGGTCATCCAAGAGACGAAAGTAGAGCGAGGTGCTGCTGACATCTCGGAAAATGGAAAGGCTGTATTTGCGCTGCTTGCCAGTATCTTTGTAGCCCGCAGGCACGCCGTAGCTTTGTTCCCACATGGGCTTGGCATCGACAATGCTGAAGCGAGTGCGGTTGCTAGCATAGTATTCGCCAGAGGGAGAGTGGAAAACACGGGCGGTGATGGCGTAATTGCCAATCTCAGCAGGCGCGTAGGCATCTGTGACCGTGACGCGGCGCTGAATGCTATCACCCGGCTGGATCTGGACGATGTCGGCTCCGCTGACATCCATGGCAGCGATGGCGACTCCCTCAGTGGTGGTCATTTCAAAAGACAGCCAGTTGGCACGACCTGGGCCCCCCATGACGGCGACTCCGCCAGTGCGGTTGGTGATGACGACGGAGGCATCAATGGACTCCAGGGCCATGAAATTGGAGCGTGGGAGTTTCATCGAGACATCGAACTGGGCCTGAGCCAGGACGGAGCTGAGAAGGAAGAGGCAGAGGATGAGACGCATGGAAGTGGGGGATGCGGAGTATTGAAACAGAAAAGGCGGAGACTGTGAATCTTTAAATGCGGCTCAATCGCCGAGACCATAGGCGCTGCCGGCGACTTCGCCGTCCATTTCTTCAAAACTGATGCGCATGGGGCGGCAGCAGACCTCGCAGTCGTAGTCCACGTCACAGGGCACTTCGTCGATGAATGGAGCTGGCACTTCAAACTCCTCGAAACAACTCGGGCAGATGACGGGCGTGGTGAAACTCATGCAGCGGCTTCGGCTTGGCGTTTCCGGCGGCGTTCCAAAACCTGACGCACGACGCGGATGAGATCAGCGCTGTCATAGGGTTTCGGCAGCACGTCCGCAAAGCCATATTTGCTGGGCTGGAGCATGGCAGGATCTGAGCGGTTGCCACTGGAGACGATGGCATCAACTTGCGCGTCGAGCTGAAGTAGCAGCTCCATGGCACGAGCGCCGCCCATGCCGAGAGGGATGGTTAGGTCGATGAGCACGATGTCGAAGGGCTTTTTGGCGACGAGTGCCTCGTTGTAGAGCTTCACCGTATCGCTGCCGTCTGCGGTTTCGATGATTTCGTAACCTTCATTCTTGAGGTTGCGGACGATGAGGTTGCGCAGCAGCACGTGATCTTCCAAAACAAGCACGCTACCAATGATCGGCTTCGAAGCTGGTGCCGATACGATGGCAGCAGCTGGCGGAGGAGCAGGGTCTGGTGCGGCAACGGGAGCGGAGCGGAGCGCGAGGAGGGCCTGCTTAAACTCCGCCGCATCATCAAAGCGCTGGGTGCGATCCGGCTTCAGCGCACGGACGATGATGGCGTCAAAGCGGGCATCACAGCCAACCAGAACCGAAGGCGGCTGCCAGGAGCCACGCGGCACACTGCTGGTGAGCATCTGGTAAAGCATGACACCGAGCGCGTAGAGATCCGCACGATGATCAATCACCGCCTTCGAGTCATACTGCTCCGGCGCGGCATAATCGGGCGTACCCATGGCCATGTTTGACTGTGTCAGCATGGTGCCCTGTTGGTCAAAGCGTTTGGCCAAACCGAAGTCTGCCACTTTCACCCGGCCATCTTTGGCGATGAGGATGTTCGCGGGCTTGATGTCACGATGCACCAGGCCTTTGGAGTGCGCGTAGGTCAGTGCATCACAGACCGCTGGCATGATCTCCAGGATGCGCACCGGGTGCATCGGGCCGCTACAGATCACCTGATGCAGATCCGTGCCCTCGATGAACTCCATCACATAAAAAAGGTAGTCACCGACGATGCCGAAATCATACACGCTGACGATGTTCGGATGGCTCATCTGCGCCAGGGACTGGGCCTCGCGGCGAAACCTTTCCGCATAAGCGTAATCGACGCCGTGATGGCGGTGCAGGATCTTGATGGCCACAGAGCGACCCAGATTCAGTTGCCTGCCGCAATAAACCGTCCCCATGCCGCCCTGACCGATGAGGAGATTAAACTGATAGATGCCGCCGGGCATCATGGCTGTCAGTTCCTCGGGCGTAGGATAGGTCGCCGGAGCCCAAGCACTGAAACCTCCTGAGACCGAAGGCGCCTGCGGTGGCGGCGTGCGCTTGGCAAAGGAGAAAAGGCGTTTCATGGTCTGGCTTTGAAGAGAAAAGGAAGGCCTCGATAGTTCCAGAGGGCCACTTCTACGCAAGTGTTCTCTTGGAGTTTCCTACGGCGCGTTTCATGAATCGGCGCTTGATTTTCATCCGCAAAGTCAATCCCTGTCCTTCAGCCGATATGCCTGTGCTGGCTTGCTCATGCCTATGAGACAAAAGCGCTTCCCACCCGGCCCGCTTTCCGCTAACTAGGCTTTGATGAGTTCGCCCAAGGAAACACCAAGACCCGCCCTCGCCCAATCCATTGGAGGCTGGCAGATCATGTTTTACGGCCTCGGGTCCATGCTCGGAGCAGGCATCTATGCGCTGATCGGCAAAGCGGCAGGGGGGCTTGGGAATGCGGTCTGGCTGGCCTTTTTGATGGCCATGATCGGAGCGATGCTTACCGGCCTGTCCTACGCCTGCGTCGGTGGTCGTTATGCTCGTGCTGGTGGGGCTGCTTATGTGACCCAGCGCGGCCTCGGCAAGCCTTTACTGAGCTATGTCATCGGCATCGCCGTGATGATGAGCGGCCTCACCAGCATGGCCACGGGCGCTCAGGCGATCATGGGACAGTTGAAGGAGCTTTTCGCCTGGAGCCTGGATGAGTCGATGATGAAGCTGGGCAGCCTTGGGGTGGTCTTACTGGTCGGCGGTGTGATCTACCGTGGCATCCGCGAAAGCATGTGGCTGAACATCCTCTGCACCATCATCGAGGCCAGCGGGCTGATCTTCATCATCGTTGTCGGCATGAAATACTGGGGCAGCGTGAACTATCTGGAGTCTCCAGGTGACACGGTTGCAGGTGGTGCAGGCTCAGGCATCACGTTCGCACTCATCATGCAAGGAGCTGTGCTTACTTTTTATTCATTCATCGGCTTTGAGGACATTCTCAATGTGAGCGAGGAGGTCAAAGATCCCGCCAAAAACGTGCCCTTCGGTCTCATTGGAGCCATGGTGATGGCCACCTGCATTTACATGGCCGTGGCCATCACTGCCGTGTCCGTCATTCCCTGGCAGCAGTTGGCCAAGAGTGAGGCCCCGCTCATGGAGGTTGCTCGTCACGCCGCACCCTGGTTTACCGGGATCAAACCGGTGTACGGTTGCATCACCATTTTTGCCATCGGCAATACCGCGCTGCTGAACTATCTCATGGGCTCACGCTTGCTTTACGGCATGAGTCATCAGGGCCTGCTGCCCGCCATTCTGCAAAAGGTACACCCCGTGCGTCAAAGCCCACACATCGCTGTCTTCGTGCTGTTTGGCATTGTCAGCCTGCTCATTCTCAGCGGCGGCGTTAAACAGCTCGCTGAATCAACCGTGCTGCTCCTCTTGATTGTTTTCACCTCCGTGAACCTTTCTCTCGTCGTTCTGAAGCGTCGCCCGGAGGAGCCACGAGGTGGGTTTGAGCCTCCTCTCATCGTACCCATTCTCGGTGCCCTCGTGTGTGCCTTGTTGATCATCGTCCGCGTGCAAACAGCCATCACTAGCAGT
>CANHTV010000361.1 GCA_947463285.1 Verrucomicrobiaceae bacterium
ACGCCTGATCATCATCCACTGTTCCGTGGTGACAAAGTATTCGGCTGGGCTCCTCCGATAAAGCGCTGAGGCCGTCTGAAGATCTTGGCACAAAAGCACCGGGAGTGGGCACAAGCCCCCACTGACATGGGCTTTGACTGCATCTACAGAGAGCGCATGAAACCCCTAGATTTACAGGTCAATGGCTACGCTGGCACCGACTTTAACCGTGACAACCTCACGGCTGAGGCCTTGCACCATGCTTGCGAATGCCTCCGCGCTGATGGCTGTGATTCTATCCTGGCTACCTTCATCACGGATCACGTCGAGACTCTGGTGTATCGCATGGATCGACTGGTGAAACTGCGTGAAGCCGACCCACTGGCCAAAAGCGTCATCGCAGGAATCCACATCGAAGGCCCCTTCATCAACCCAGAGAAAGGCTACGTCGGCGCGCATCCGCCGCAGTGTGTGAAACCAGCCAATCTTGATGATGCCAAGCGCCTATTAGATGCTGCCGCCGGGCTCACTAAAATCGTCACACTGGCTCCTGAAAATGATGCGGGATTTACCGTTACTCAATTTCTCGCGAATAACCGCATCACCGTGTCAGCCGGACACTGCAATCCCAGCCTCGATGTGCTGCGCGCCGCCACGGAACATGGCCTGAAAATGTTTACTCATGTGGGTAATGGCTGCCCGATGCTGATGCATCGCCATGACAACATCATCAACCGCGCCTTGTCGCTGCGTGATAAACTCTGGCTGTGCTTCATCCCGGATGGTGTCCACATCGACTTCTTCGCGCTCACCAATTACCTCCGTGCTGCTGGTTTGGAGAAAACCATCCTCGTCACCGATGCCATCTCAGCCGCACGTCTCGGCCCTGGTAAATTCACGCTCGCCGGATGGGACATCCTCATCGGTGAAGATCTCGTGGCGCGTAGCCCGGACGGTTCGCATTTCGTCGGCAGCACCGTCACCGTGCCGCGCATTCTCGAAAATGGGCGTAAGCACCTGGGCCTGAATGAAGCTGAGCTGAAACTGCTCCTCGATACCAACCCACGTCAGGCCATCGGGCTAGTTTGAGGGGTTGTTTTTCACAGCTCGATTGTGAACAAGATTTTGGCTTCTGCCATTGATCCGGCGTGGATGCTCTCCAACTCTGATCACTCTCTTTTGCAGTGAATGGACACCTCTCGACTCAATCCCACTTTGACTTCCGGACGGGGCGCGAAACCACGATCCAGAGCCACCTCTGCACCGAAGGAGATCGCACAGCTTGCTCTGCCCTTAACCGACAGCGAGCGAAAGGAATCCAGGAAGCAGCTCGACAAGCTCCATCCCGGCAATCGTTTTCGCCTGATGTTTGGGCAGCCCTTGTTGCCTCAAGATCCCGGGAGTGGGGAGTCCCCCTAGTCAGGCTGGAAGACCTCGGTCTCGATCGAGATCAGGACGCCATGCTGAGCTCAAGCACCTTCAAGCCGCTTAAAACCGGTGCTGAAGCAAGCCCCTTTGCAGATACAGACTGGTTGGTGGTCTACAAACTTTTTCCACTTCATGCCAGCGGTGGGCTCGGCAAGACATTCGAGATAGAACGCCACCCGGACGGTCAGGGGTTTGAGATGACCGTGCGTGATGCACTGCTGGTTGAGACGATGGAGAAACTCATCGTCCTGCATGACGCAGGAGCCCATCCCACCGAAATCGTCGGCATTGATGAGCAGGGCGACTACCTCGTGGTAAAGCAGCCGCTGGCCTACCCTTACGTGGATCTGGATGCGGACCGACTCATCGCACTGGAGCAGATCCGCGCCGTACCCTGCCGTGCGCGTTTCCGCCGTGCAGTCTGGATTCTCTGGGAGCATGACCAGGCCTGGGTCATGAGTGATCTGCATCCTGGAAATATCATGCGTGATGCCAATGGCGTGCCCACTATCATCGACGCCCTGCTTTCACCACTGCCGCCGTCCTTGATCAAAAGTGACCGGATGCTGGCTGAAGATGTCGAAGACGCCAAAGCCCTAAGAGAAGGCCGCCAGCCTAGATCTCGTGACGTTTTCGCCCTCATCTCGGATGATGAGTTGTGAAAACAGGATTGGCATAGCGCCAGTTTGGTTCATACTCGCGCTGCCTTATGAATATTCGCCTCCTAGCTCTCTCCATCCTCACATTGACCGCCCAGCTTCCTGCCGCAGACGATGGCTTTACGCCGCTCTTTGATGGCAAGACCATGACAGGCTGGAAGAACGCCTACGACTGGGGCAAAATCGAAGTCTTGAATGGTGAAATCCACCTCACAGGCGAGAAGAAATTCTTCGTCATCACAGAGAAAACCTACAGCGACTTCATCTTTGAGGGCGACATCTTCCTGCCTGAAGGCAAGGCCAACAGCGGCTTCATGTTCCGCGCCCATGTTGAGCCGAACAAAGTGTTTGGTTATCAGGCTGAAGTCGATGGCGACCCCGTGCGCAAATGGTCCGGCGGTTTGTATGACGAAGGCCGCCGCATGTGGTTCATCAGCCCCATCAAGGGCAACAAGGAAAGCGAAGCCGCCTTCCGCGCCCGCGCAGGTGACGCCTTCAAGCGCAACGATTGGAACACTTATCGCATCACCTGCCAGGGCAAGAAACTGAAGATCGAAGTCAACGGCGTCGTCACCACCGATGTGGAAGATGATGTCGATGCAAGCGGCGTCATCGCCATCCAGCATCACGGTGAAAAAGGTGCCACCTACAAGTTTCGCAATCTTCGGATCAAAGAGCTTAAGTAATCACCAGCCCAATCTCCCGAGCCAGCCCATCTCTCCGACATGACCATTTCTCCGGACCAATACGAGAAGCTTGGTGCCTTTTACCTCGGTCGTGGTTACGACCTCGGAAAGAAAGAACTCCTGGATGATCTGGTGATTTATGACTCCAAGGATCTCGTCACGCATGGCGTGGTGCTGGGCATGACGGGCTCTGGTAAAACAGGTCTTTGCCTAGCCCTGCTGGAAGAGGCGGCGATGGATGGCGTGCCACTCATCGCCATCGACCCCAAAGGGGACATCGGCAATGCCCTGCTGACTTTCCCCAACCTCAGTGCTGAGGAATTCAAACCCTGGGTCAACACCGATGATGCACGCCGCAAAGGCATCAGCGTCGATGACTTTGCCACCCAGCAGTCGGATCTCTGGAAAAAAGGTCTCGGTGACTGGGGACAAAGCGCTGAGCGCATCAAAAAACTGCGCGAGACCGTGGACATGGCCATCTACACACCGGGCAGCAATGCAGGTCTGCCCGTGTCCATCCTCAGCTCGCTGGATTGTCCCAGCGCCGAGGTCATGGAGGATGCCGAAACACTCGCTGACCGCATCGAAAGCACCGTTTCCTCCATGCTCGGGCTCATGGACATTGAAGCGGACCCGGTGCAGTCGCCGGAGCACATCCTGCTCAGCAACATTGTCGCTCACTGCTGGAAAAAAGGTCAGAACGTCTCGCTGGAAAACCTCGTCCGCCACATCCAGCAGCCACCGATCCGCAAAGTTGGCGTCGTGGACATTGAATCCTTCTTCCCTGAAGCCAAACGCACCGCCCTGGCGATGAAGCTGAACAACCTCATCGCCTCACCCGGATTCGCCACCTGGCTGGAAGGTGAGCCGCTAAACATCCAGCGCATGTATTACACGCCGGAGGGCAAGCCACGCATCACCATCTTCAACATCGCTCATCTCAGCGATACGGAGCGCATGTTCTTCGTGTCCCTGCTGCTCAATCAGTTGTTAGGCTGGATGCGAGCCCAGCAGGGCACCACTTCCCTGCGTGCCTTGTTCTACATGGACGAAATCTACGGCTACCTGCCACCGAGCGCCATGCCTCCGTCCAAAAAGCCCATGATGATCCTGCTGAAACAGGCCCGCGCTTTTGGTCTCGGCATCCTCCTCGCCACCCAAAACCCCGTGGACCTGGATTACAAAGCTCTCGCCAACATCGGCACCTGGTGGATCGGCCGCCTGCAAACGGAGCGCGACAAAGCCCGCCTGCTGGATGGCCTCGAAGGAGCCATGAGCGGCAACACCAAGTTCGACCGCAAGGAAATGGAAGTCGCCATCTCCGGTCTCGGCAATCGCGTCTTCCTCATGAACAACGTCCATGAAGACGGCCCGGTGATCTTTCACGTCCGCTGGATCATGAGCTATCTCAGCGGCCCGCTCGCCCGTGAGCAGGTGAAACGTCTGATGGACCCAGTGCGCCCGGCTAAAACGGCCTCCGTTGCCTCAGAGGACGATGGATTCCTGCCGCCCGGCAGTTCCTCAGCACCAGCTGCAGACCGCAACACCATCAAACCCAAGCTGCCCGAAGGCACTGCCGAGTTCTTTATCGCCAGTGAGATCAGCGCCGACAGCCTCTGCTACGTGCCCGCCATCCTGCGCAGTGCGAATGTGAATTTCGATGACGCCAAACGCCGAATCACCGGCCAGAGCCG
>CANHTV010000362.1 GCA_947463285.1 Verrucomicrobiaceae bacterium
GCCGTCGATGTCGATGACGAGCGCGTGGAGCAGATGATCGCCGAGAGCGTGGAGCACGCCTTTGAGGACATGAACGAGCGAGTCTGGACCGAGGCCAAGCTCAAGGCCGAGGAACTCCTTCCCGCAGTCGATGCTGCCCTCACCCAGTTTGGCGATGCCGTCAGCGAGGAAGAGCGCCTTGTGATCGAAGTCGCCGCTGCCAGCGTCCGAACTTTGCTCAACGCCTCCGAACACGACGCCAAAGCCCTCAAGGCCGCCAACAACGCCCTCGACGACGCCACCCAGGAACTCGCCGTCCGCCTCGTCGAGCGCGCGATGGAGGAGTCACTGGTGAGGCGGGGGCTGGTGTAGTGGCCTACCACGTTAAATTTTCCTTTTCTCCAAGGCATGTTGAAACGCCACTATGACCTGATTTATGAAGCTTCGGCATAAAGCATTCATCGCAGGATACTCGATCGAGGCGATCTTATTTTCGATCATGGGAATGCGTGAATTCGGTCCCTGTGGCCCAGCGAGTCCTGCTGCAGGCGTTCTCATGATCATTCACAAGCCTGCACCCCGTTTGCGTTGCTCGGACTGCCAGAATGGACCCATTTTGGCTTCATCTATCTCCTTGCTGGGACCCTTTGGTCCCAGCTGATTTGGATGTGGATGCGATGCCTTCGAAACTGAAAACGTGGTCACGAGCGGTATAGTAAATAAGGCACCTGTCCGCTACGTTCGTCTCGGTGGAAACCGTTAGGCAGATGTTTGAGACAGTGCAGGCGGATCGCAGTTGAGCCCGGGGCGCCATTTTCGCAGTGGCCATACGCAGTCCCTGCCCCAGCAAAGCATGACTGCCCTAGGGAGTGCACTCGTCCCGCTTTATGTTCCTATAATTGAATCACCAAAGATTCCAGCAGTTATGAAACGGAGGGTGCTATGAACATCCTGAATTATGCTCGCGCCATGCTTATCGCCTGCCCACTTTTTGGGAAATTGTGCTACTTTTATCAGAGGCAGTAGCTAGAAAGTAGCGATCACTAGCCAGCCACCTGGCGTTCAGGTGAAAATTGATGGCACCTCAACAGGAATGATTACTCCCACAGAGGCAACCTTGATCCGCAGAAGCAGTCATCAAATAGAGTTGGAACTCAAGGATCACGCCACACAGAGCGTGACACTCATTCCCTCATTCAATTCAGTCACTTTGGGCAATCTTCTGATCGGCGGGATTATTGGTTATATGTGTGATTCAAGCATAGGTGCCATCTACAAGCTTTCTCCAAAGAAAGTGGCTGTCGTAATGTAAAAGCAATGACACATCGGCAAACCAGTCATTTTTCGCATCCTGTCCGGAGGAAGGAGACTTGCCATGTAGATCACCTTGTAAGATATGGAGTTGAGGACTTACACCAGCGGTAAGGTTTGGTGCATCGTCCCGTCTCTTACACCATGTCCGATCTCCTCAATATCGCCCTCAATGCCGCCACGCAGGCGGGTCAGCTCATCAAAAGCAACTTTGGCTCCGATCTCACGGTCAACGAGATGCAGCGCCATGATATCAAGCTGGAGCTGGACGTGCGCAGCCAGAAGCTCATCACAGAGATCATTCTGAAAAATGATCCCACCCATGCCATCCTGGGAGAGGAAGAAGGCGACCTCGGCGGCCAGGGCGACGTGGAGTGGATCGTGGACCCCATCGACGGCACGGTGAATTACTACTTCAACATCCCACACTTCTGCGTCAGCATCGCCGCGCGGAATCGCCAGACGAAGGAAATGCTGCTCGGTGTCATTCACGACCCGATGCAGAACGAGACCTGGAGTGTCGTCAAAGACGGTGCCCCAATGCTGAATGGCAAGCCCATCACCACCAGCGCCCGTGCCGCAATGGCTGAGGCGGTGGTCACGGTCGGCTTCTCCAAGAGCAAATCCGCTCTCGATGCCGGCTTTGAGCGCTACAAGCGCATCGCCTATGACGTTCGTAAGACGCGGATGCTCGGCAGCGCCGCTCTGGCTCTGGCCTACATCGCCTGCGGTCGCCTGGATGCGTATGTCGAAGAACAAATCAGCCTCTGGGACATCGCTGCTGGCGTCATGCTCGTGGAAGCTGCGGGTGGTCTAGTCACCACTGCGCCCAGCACGGTGAAGCCTGGAACAATGTTCATCTGCGCCACGAACGGCAAGCTGCCGATCGAGCCGTATCTGTAATGGACCTGGATTTCAGGTTGAAACCGAGCTCAAGCCTTGGAGTAATGGAGCACTGGAGTTGCAGAGAAAGGGTGGGTGGTATCGCCCCTCACTCCATCACTCCAGCGACTGCTTTCACCATCGGCATGGGCTGCGTTTGCGGGGCTTTTTTGGGACGGGCGAAAAGGGTGCGCAGCTCGGCCGTGAGCCAGAGACGGATGCCCCAGCGCAGGAACCTGAAGGCAGTCAAGTTTGGCGAGTAACTCTGCCCGAGCGTGAGGTCCATGCCTGTGTTCCAGGCTCCGTAGGTGCCTTTGGCCAGTCGTTTTTTGGCCATGGCATTCAGCCGCCGATTGTAGAAGGACATGAATTTGGCGAAAAAGCTCCCCGCTGTCCCATCATAGGGCAGGCGCGTCCACTCATGTTCCGGGCTGTCATAGACTAGGCGTACGGGACCGACAAAGTAAGTGCCAAGATCCATGATGAAGGAGATGCGCGTCAGTTCTGCATCCCCCATGTATTCGTATTTGCCTTTGTACAGGCTCTCAAACCAGAGGCGGTAGCTGCGTTTGTAGGAGCCCTTCAGGTAGGCATGGACCTCGCTGATGTCCTCACCCATGCAGGCCTTTTTGATCATCTGCGTGACGGCAAAGACAGTGTGTCCGCAGTAGTCCAGTCCCTGACTGTAGAGAGGATCGATGAAACCCGCAGCGTCTCCGACCATGGCCCAGCGGTTGCCGACCATCTGCTCGGTGTAGTAAGGCAGGCCCTTGTAGTAAAAGGTGTCGTCTTCCACGGGTTCGGCGTTTTCAAACATGAGCCGACCGATGGGATGAGTGAGCACATGCGCACGGAGTCTCTCGGTGAGGCTTGCACCCTCGGGCAGGGTAAAGATGCTGCGATCCCAGACGATGCCAACGCTGTAGTCGCCATTCGCGAGAGGGATGATCCAGACCCACCAGCCACGCCCCATGAGGTGATTCGTGGAGCTGGTGCGGCAGCCGCGCACGTTATCCATGAGCATGGGGTGGCGGCTGCGACTTTCATAGCTGTCGAGGCCATTGACGTTGCGGAAACGGCACCAGATGGACGAGGTGGGATGCTCGTCGCCAAGCTGACGGTGCAGGCCGAGCTGTTTCGCCAGCACTGCGGCACGTCCGGAGCCGTCAATGATCCAGCGCGCGCTGTAGGTTTTGGTTTCGCCCTGAGGCAGGGTGACGGAGACGCGATGATTTTCCTCCCCGTCAGCGAGCTGGATGTCGCGGATGGTGCCGGGACGCAGCAACTCGGCACCGGCTTCCACGGCGAGATCCAGGATATGCTGGTCCAGCAATGAGCGGTCGAGCTGGAAGGTGGGCAGTCGGCTCTGGAATCTGGGGCCGAGCTCCGTGCAGTCCTCCACACGATCTTCTGGGCGATTGTGGAACCACATGCGCAGACCGTGCTTCAGGTAATGAGCGCCGTTGAGGTAATGGCCGAGGTGCAAAACGCGGGTCAGGAAACAGGCACCGACCTCGGAGGTGCTTTCGCCGACCTTGCGATTAAATTCAGTACCGCGCTCCACCACGAGCACACGCAGGTCTGGCAGATCACGCTTCAGGAGGATGGCTGAGGCGGCGCCACTGAAGGCACCACCAATGATGATGACGTCGTAGTCGGCTTTGGCAGGGGCGTTCATATTTTGACTCGTCTTCCGGTCTGGGCAAAGGTTCGTGATGGTGGCGTTTCAAGCCGGGGTGGCAACTCCGCAGGACACGCTGCCGAGAGCTGCTGATGACTGCCGAACAAACCGCCAATCCCCCAAATCTGCAAGTTCCGCCTCGGCGAAACACGGGGCTGCACGGGGCTTTTTTGACACGTTGTTTGCTGTCGGTGATGCGCTTCACGCCGCAATGGCTCGCACTGGTGGCTGTGCGCCCGATCGCGCTGCTGGTTTACGCTCTCGCCAGCCCGCAGCGGCAGGCGGTGCAGGCAAACATCGCGGGGCTCTGCCCTGAATACGGTCCTGTGGAGCGCTGGTGGGCGGGTTATCAGGTGTTTCTGGAGTTTGCCCTGACCTACCTGGATCGCCTCTGGCACATGCATTTTCACCAGCACGTGGCCTGGGACGTCCCGCACAAAGAGCGCTTTGACGCCATGCGCAGTCTGCCGACCGGAGTGCTGATCTTCACCATTCACAGTGGGAACTACGATATTGGCGCGGGTTTGTTCGCCCAGAAATTCGGTCGCACGCTGCATACCGTGCGCGCACCGGAACAAACCCC
>CANHTV010000363.1 GCA_947463285.1 Verrucomicrobiaceae bacterium
AGTCGCGCATGGCTTCGGAATACACATCGCCTACGCCGGGCACGACATGCATGGACCGCGCCTCGGGCTCGATGGTCGCATCTACTGGAGTATTGGCGACAAAGGCGTGAACGTGACGAGCAACGAAGGCAAACACTGGTTTTACCCGCATGAAGGCGCCGTGATGCGAATCGAGCCCGACGGCAGCGGCTTCGAGGTCTTTGCCCACGGCCTGCGCAACATCCAGGAGATCGCCTTCGATGACTTGGGCAACATGTTCGGCGTGGACAACGATGCCGACATGCCCGGCGAAAAGGAGCGCTTCGTTTACATCACCGAGCAGAGCGACTCCGGCTGGCGCTGCTCCCACCAATACATGAAGGAGCAAAGCCGCTGGATGCGCGAAGGCATTTGGAATGCCAGCGCACAACAACCGCTCTTCATCACCCCACCACTCGCGAACTACTCGAACGGCCCCGCAGGCTTCGCCCACGAGCCAGGGACTGCGCTCGGACCTCGTTTGCACGGCCATTTCATCCTCGACCAATTCCCCTCCGGCAAGATGGAGGCGTTCACCATTAGCCCAAAAGGCAGCACCTTTGAAATGAGCCGCCCGCGCCTCATCAATGCCGGCATCATGGGCATCGGCCTCAGCTTCGGCCCCGATGGCGCGCTCTACATAGCCGACTGGGTGGGTGGTTATCCGCTGGATGAAAAAGGTGCCATCTGGCGCGTCGATGAAGAGACGAAGAACCCCGCCCGCGCCGAGACGCAAAAGCTCCTCAGTGCAGGCTTTAAAAAAACAGAGCCCGATGCGCTACAAATCCTGCTCGCCCATGCCGATCAGCGCGTGCGTCTCGGTGCGCAGCTCGAACTTGCTTCCCGCAAAGCATGGCCCGTCTTCACCGAAGTGCTCGACGATGGCAAAGCGCCACGGCTCGCTAAACTCCACGCCATTTGGGGCCTCGGCATCGGCCTGCGTCATGGTGAGATCGATGACGCACAGCTCCACCCGCACCTCGCGGACTCCGATCCAGAAGTCCAAACTCAGCTCATCAAAGTGCTCGGCGATGCTCCCGCAAAAGCCAGCGAGGCCAGCCGCAAAGCCATCACCAGCCTTATCGCCTCCAAGAACCTGCGCGTCCGCTTCTACGCCGCCATCACCGCTGGCAAACTCCAGCTCGCAGGTGCTGAAGACGCTCTTTGGGCCATGGCCGTTGAGGATGCGGGCGATGCCTGGCTGCGTCATGCCGTCGTCACCGGTTTATCCGGCGCTCTGAGTCCCGAAGCTCTCGGCAAACGCCTCACCGATACCACGCGAAACATCCGCCTCGCCACCGTGCTTGCCTTGGCACGTCAGCATTCGCCACTGATCCAGTCCGCCCTTACCGATGCCGATAGCGCCATCGTCGATGAAGCAGCACGAGCCATCCATGACGACACTGGCATCCCCGAAGCTATGCCTGCACTCGCTGCGTTGCTCGATGGCAAAACCACCTCCGAAGTCACCACGCGACGAGCCATCAATGCCAATCTCCGCCTCGGCAAAATCGAGAACGCCCAGCGCCTGCTCAAAGCCGCGCTCACAGGTTCCAGTGAAGCCTTCACCGCCATGCTCGCCTTCAGCGAGCCACCGCGACTCGACCTCGTGGACGGCGTCGCCCGCAAATACGAAGCGCGTGATGCCGCAGCCATCGCCGCCGTGATTCAGCCGCGTGTTGCCGACCTTCTCGCGCTCACCGATCCCGATCAAAAAGCCGCTGGCATCGAACTCATGGTGAAGCTCGCGCTCCAGGTCGATGCTCCGGCTTTGCGCAGCATCATCGCCGATGCCAAAGCCAAGTCCAGTCAGCGAGTCGGAGCCCTCCGCCTTATGGCCGCGCAACACGCCAGCGATGCCGCCTTTGCGGAAACACTCACACTCACCGCGGCTAAAACCTCCCCCGCTGAACTGCGCATGGAGTCGCTCGTGCAGACCTTTGCTCAACAAAAAGACCGCGCCGTCACCGAAGCCTCACGCGTCTTGGAGCAGGGCAGTTTAAAGGAGAAACAAGCCGCCATGAAGCTGCTCGCCAGCTCCGACACCAAGACTTCTGCCACCCTGATGGATACCTGGCTCCAGCGTCTCGCCATCGGCAAGGTCGAGCCCAGCCTGAAGCTCGATGTCCTCGAAGCCTCCGCCGCTTTCCCAGCCTTGGCCGAGCGTCTCGCCACCTACCAGCAGAGCCGCAGCACGGCACCGCGCGATGATTTGATCGAAGGCGGCGATGCCACCAACGGCAAGGACATCGTCACCAATCATCTTGGTGCCAACTGCCTCGCCTGCCACACTGTCGAAGCCAAAGAAGGCAGCCAAGTCGGCCCCATCTTAAAGACCATCGGCGGCCAACGCACCAAGGCCGAGCTGCTGGAGTCACTCGTGAATCCCGTGGCGAAGATTGTCCCTGGCTACGGCCTCGTCTCCATCACGATGAAGGACGGCAGCAACCATGCCGGAGCCCTCTTCAAAGAAGACAAAACCGCCGTCACCCTCCGCCTCGCCGACGGCACGGAGAAGAAACTCCCACGCGCCCAGATCACCATGCAGACCCCACCCGTCTCCATGATGCCCCCCATGCTCGGCATCCTCACCCCGCGCGAGATTCGGGACGTTGTCGCCTACCTCAGCAGCCTGAAGCCCTCGAAGAGCAAGGCGGTGAAGAAGGATGAGCATTGAACACGCGTCTAAACGAGCACCGAGAGCTTGCTGACTCCTTTGCTCAGCTTTAGGCAGACGAGGGTTTTGTCCTGCTCTCGGCACCAGGAGTCAGGCTTCAGTTGCAGACGAGTGGCGACTTCGTCCAGCGGGCGCCCGCTCAGCGTGGGACGACCTGTGCTGAAGGGTAACTTGACCGTGAACTCCTCGCAGGAAAACGGTGCTTTGAACGAGACCTCCGACTTGTCGGCATTCACTTCGATTCGCGTCAGTTCTTTGGCGGCCCAGTAACGGGATATTTCGCTCAGCTTCATCCAATGCAGATGATCAAAGGTGGCGTGCAAGCGCTTCACCACCTCACGAAAGATCTCAAAGCCGATCTCCAGTCCATTCCAATAAATGCCCGTCCAATGGCAAACGATGATGGCAGGCTCACCACGCTGGATGACCTCCACCATGCGCCCGCGCTTCCCATCTTCAGTGATGAAGGCATCGGCTCCCTTCGGGGTCACGCAGTCCCAGCCTCCAGTCCAGTCCCCCGTGCAGCCGAGCACATGCACGACGCAGCGTGGATCATCGCTGTCCAAGCCGGACACGTTTTGCACCAGCGGAGCCACGCTTTGATCGCCACTGGCATGGAGATCGCGGAAGTAATGCGGGATCTCCGTCTGAAACACGCTGCGGCAGGATTCAAATGTGGCCTGCGCAAGCTGCGGGCGTGCATCACTTCCGAAGCCACCAGGTGTCGTCAGGCCCTCACAGGGCAGGCCAATGTTTTTCAGGATGGTGAGCCCGTAGCTCATGTAATCAGCGATCTCATCCACACTGCGGCCGCCGCACCATTTCCAGTTCTCCATGTAGCGCGGACTGATCTCCGTGAAGGGATGTCCCGTTTTCGTGTCGATGATGCGGGTGTGGGTGACCATCTCCGGGTGGATGTCCCAGTTCGGCATGATGCGCTCACGCACGAGTTTGATGCTGTCCGCCAACTCGCGCTGCGTCCAGCCGGGGATCTGACGATCGAGCCGCCCCACGCAGGCGGGATAGGGCACGACGCTGTACTTGCCCTTCACCCCGTTCTCTTCAGCCCAGTCGCCAAACTTGCGCACAAAGCTGTCCGGGATCTCGTCTGGCCAGCTTTTCCAGGGGTAATGATCATACTTGCCCGGATTCGCCGCCGCGAACTGAGGGATGGCAAATTTGTTCAAGTTCACCAAGCAAGTGGAGTCGTCGATGATGATGCTCACGGGCACCCGGGTGCGAGGATTCAGCACCTTCACTTGAGCATCCTGGTGCGGTCGCTGGCCCGGCACTTGGCCTAGCAGCGGTGAGCTGAGCGCGAGGGCGGAGGCTTCGAGAAATCGGCGGCGGCTGAGGTTCATGAGGGTGGCTGATTTGGAAGGTTAGGCTTTGCGGCCGAGGATACGATCCATCGAGTCAGAAGTCTGCCAGATCAGCGCCTCAGGGTAATGCGTGTAGGGGTGGAAATATTCAAAGGTCAGGAAGCCCTTGTAACCCACGTCCGCCAGCGCATCCGTCACCGCCGGCCAGTTTGTGGTGCCATCCAGGAGCGGGCGGAAGGTCTCCAGAGAGAAGTCGGTGCCCTTCTTGGTGAACTCCTTGAGATGGACATTCTTGGTGCGTTGGCCGAGCACTTTGGCCCAATGTTCCGGGAACTGAAACATGGAGATGTTTCCCGTATCGAA
>CANHTV010000364.1 GCA_947463285.1 Verrucomicrobiaceae bacterium
TCGAGGATGTTGATGACCAGCACGGAGTAGTAGGCCACGATGGCACGGCCAGACTCGGTGATGATGTCCGGGTGGGGCACGCCTGCCTCAGCCGTCACTTCACCGATGGCTTCGATCACGTCGGCGCAGTATTCCTTGGTGCCGTAGTTGCTGGAGGCGGAGGTGGCTCCTTTAAATCCGTCATAGCTGATGGCAAGACCACCGCCGAGATCAAGGATGCCCATGCGAGCGCCTTCTTGAACGAGGCCGCAATACACACGCGTGGCCTCGGTCACTGCTTGACGGATGGCGCGGATGTTCGGGATCTGGCTGCCTTGGTGGTAGTGCAGCATCCGCAGGCAGTCGAGCATGCCTTCCTCTCTCAGGGTGTCCACCACATGCATGAGCTGGGAGATATTCAGGCCGAAGACACTGGCGTCACCGCCTGAGCCTGACCAATGGCCGGCGCTTTCCGCACTGAGGCGGAAACGCACCCCTAGGGTGGGCCGCACGCCCATTTTCTTCGAGCGTTCCAGGATGAGCTTCAGCTCGGAAGGCATTTCCAGGACCAAAATCACCTGAAGACCCATCTTTTGGGCGTTCAGGGCGAGGTCGATGAACTCTTCATCTTTGTAACCGTTGCAGACGATGTAGGCATCTGGGTCATGCATGTAGGCCAGAGCGGCGATTAATTCAGGCTTGCTGCCCGCTTCCAGACCGTAGTGATACTTGCGACCGTAACGGGTGATTTCATCAATGACTTCCTGCTGCTGGTTCACCTTGATCGGGTAAACACCACGGTAGGCTCCCTGATATTTGGCTTCACGAATAGCACTGGCAAAGCCCTCGTTCAGCTCGTCGATGCGCCAGCGCAGCAGGTCGCCAAAGCGGATCAGCACAGGCAGCTGGGTGCCGCGATCTCTTAGACCTTTCACGATCTGGGCCAGGGAGACAGGCTTGGTCTTTTTGCCGTCCTTCAAATTCACCACCACTTCTCCACGGGCGGAGACATCAAAGTAGCCGTGGCCCCATTCTCGAATGCCGTAAAGTTCGGCGCTGTCTTCGATGGTCCAGGTGGGGGATTTGGTGCGGCGTTCCATGAGGTGATAGAGGGGGGCGATTATGCGGGCATTCGCCGGGATGAAAAGTGAAACTGTGCCCCAGTATGCAAATGATCTGTTTCTTGCGCCTCCACGAAGTCATGTCCGCTTCTTGCTGCCGCTGCAAACTTGGCTTACATCGGCATTTCCATGACCCACGCCGTCCTCAGTCTTCTCAAAGAAAGCCGTCATCCCATGCGCATCGACCTCATCGGCGTTGCAGGCTCAGGAATGAGCGGTCTGGCGCTGCTCCTCCTGGCGCTCGGGCACAAGGTCAGCGGCTCGGATAAAGCGACCACGGTCGAGACGGATCGCCTGCAAAAGCTTGGGCTTCAGTTTTTTCATGGTCACACGGAACGCGAGGTGGAGGACTGCGACATGGTCATCTACTCCAGCGCCATCAAGCCCGGCAATGTGGCCTACGAAGCCGCCTTCAAGCAGGGCATCCCGCTCGTTCGCCGAGCGGAGGCACTGGCCGCGGTCATGGCTAATAAAAAAGGTGTCATTGTCGGCGGCACTCATGGGAAAACCACCACCTCGGCACTCACCGCCCACGTTTTGCGCCTGGGCGGGCTGAAACCAAGCCACTACGTTGGTGCCGAAATACCCATTCTGGGTTCCAACGCGCATTGGGATCACGAGGGCGAGCTCTTCGTGGCCGAGGGGGATGAGAGCGATGGCACCATCGTCAACTTTCACCCGCAGCACGCCATCATTCTGAACATCGAGCCCGAGCATCTGGACTTTTACGACGGCATCGAGGCCATCAAAGCCGTGTTTCGTCAGGTCCTGAGTCAGACGCCCGGATTATGGGTGCATTGCGCCGAAGACCCCGTGGCGCGTGAGGTCTGCGGTGGTGCTGAAAACAGCGTCAGCTATGGCTGGAGCCGTGAGCATGATTTCTCGGCGAACATCCTGGCCATGAAGCCTGACCAAACAGACTTCGAGGTCTATCACAAGGACAACCTCCTCGGTGTGGCGACCCTTGGCATCCCCGGTAAGCACAATGTCAGCAACGCGCTGGCTGCGATTGCCCTGGCGACTAAGCTCGGTATTGGCTTTGACAGCATTCAGCATGCGTTGCGAACCTTCCGAGGCGCGAAAAGACGTTTTGAAATTCGCCATGCCGGAGCCCAATTCACCGTTGTCGATGACTATGGCCATCATCCCAGTGAGATTGCCGCCACACTCGCTACGGCCAAGGGCTTGGAGCCAAAACGCATCGTCTGCGTGTTTCAGCCGCATCGCTTCAGCCGCACGCAGCTTTTGAAAAAGGAATTTGGCGCTAGTTTTGACGATGTTGATGAGCTCTTCGTGACCGATGTCTATGCCGCCAGTGAAAAGCCTCTGCCTGGGGTCAGTGGGAACACCATTGTCGAGGAAGTGCGTGCTCACGATCTGGCACGCGGCGTAGCGCGGCCGCCAGCCAGCTTCCAATTCGCACCGACCCTGCAGGAGTCTCGTGACAAAGTGGGCAATGCCCTTCGTCCTGGAGATTTGTTGATCACCCTCGGTGCAGGTAACGTCCATGAGATCGGGCGTTGCATCGCCAGAGACCTGCCAGTATTGGAAAAAATCTGGGAGATCCTGGAGTCCCACGGCGGCGGTCAGGCGAAGCTTTATGAGCCCATGAATCGTCACACGACCTTCCTCATCGGCGGCCCCGCTCAGTATTGGATCGAGCCACGCAGCGTCGCAGCTTTTGCTGAGATCGTAAAACATTTGCGCAGCTCCAGTGTGCCCATCCGGGTCATCGGGCGTGGCTCGAATCTGCTCGTCAAAGACGGCGGCATCCGCGGTGCGGTCATCCATCCCAGCAAGGGCGAGTTCGAAGAAGTCCGTCTCGAAAATGGCCAGCTCATCGCAGGGGTCGGAGCACGTTTGAAAAAGATCGCCAGCGCCGCGAGGAACGCAGGCATCGGTGGGCTCGAGTGGATGGAAGGTGTGCCGGGGAATCTCGGTGGTGCCATCCGCATGAATGCTGGTGCCATGGGGGTGGAGATGGCGGATAATCTTGTCAGCGTTCGCTTCATCGCAGCCGATGGCAGCATCCAAGAAAAGCCCCTTGGCGACATCCAGCACAGCTACCGCAGCATTGCTGAGTTTGAGGAGCGCTACATCGTCGGTGCTGTCCTGAAAGGCAAGCCCGCCACTGTGGAAGACATTGATGCAGGCCTGAATGCTAGTCGCATGAAGCGCCGCACTTCCCAGCCCGTTGGAGCCAGTGCTGGCTGCATATTCAAAAACCCGCAGCTCTGTGGTGCTGGCAAGCTCGTGGACGATCTTGGCTTAAAAAGCCGCCGTGTCGGACAAGCCGTCGTGTCAGAAGTGCATGGCAATTTCATCGTCAACGCAGGCGGAGCTACCGCCCGTGAAGTGCTGGACCTGATCGCCGAGATCCAGGAAGTCGCCCAACGAGAACGTGCCATCGATCTGGAACTCGAAGTCAAAGTTATCGGTGAAGATCAGCCGCTGCCCTTGTGATTAATAACTCGAAGCATCTGCAATCAGTGCACATTATTTCTCAAGTCCACTTTCTTGCCGCACCATTAGCCCATTCAGAGCAACACGATAAAGTCAGAAGCCCGTTGTAAATTAATACCCTTGTGCAAGATAGCATTGCACTCAAACCTTGAGTTTTGGTTAGAGGTTCAATTTGTTCATCAACAAAGATGTCAGCCAACCAGTAAATCCGAAAAAATCTATGATCGCCAAGATGAAGTGTTCCAACTGTGGTGCTGAGATGTCGAATCTTAACATGTCGTGGGGTAAGAAGCAGCTTTGGTTTGTCATTCCGATCATGCTGATCGGCTTCTTGCCCATGATTAAGCTTTTCTGGTTCAAGGGGGAAGCTACCAAAGACCTTGTTATCTCAGAAGTTCAGAAACGGACAAACGGCAACACGCTTGAGATTGTGGGCCTTCTCACGAACAGCGGCAAGCACACGTTTTCGAGTGTTACCATTGAAGCCGAGTTTTTTGATGCTGCTGGAAACTTTCTTGATGAGCAGAGCGAGTATCTTCGTTCCGACATTACGGGAGGCGCTAAAGAGCACTTCAAAATCACTGTGAAGACACCACCAGCGATTTCACCAGAGCCGAAAATGATCGTGAAGGTCACTGGGGGACATTCGGTCCCCTTTTGATAAAATGCGCAGCTACATTCCGCGATAACGGGCGAGTATGAAAAGGGGCATGGCTGCCTGGAAAGATTCAGTCAATGCCTCGCTACAAAGTAATCTGGTTGCTTGAATTTTCGCCCATGAAAAGAGTCCTCTTCTGGACTCAACGCGTGCTCCAA
>CANHTV010000365.1 GCA_947463285.1 Verrucomicrobiaceae bacterium
TACTGAATTGGCGGCGTTCTTGGTTTCCTCCGAGGTATGTGCGGAGGCATCATAGCCCGTGATCGTATAAACGGGAAGCAATAGACACAGCAGGAAAAGAGAGCCCATGTTGTCCGATGGTGGGAAAACGCCGCCGCCCGCCGCACCTGAATAATTGGTGAATGTCCATAGGCGCGAAAGGTCGATCGCGGGCGCGAAATACAGGCATGCGAGCACCAGAACGGCGCTTGTGGCGAAAATCAGATAGCCTGAAAGGTCTGTCAGCATCGTGGTCACTTTGATGCCCCGGTGGTTGAATAGCGCCTGCAAAAGAGTAACGATACTGACAAATCCCACGACTTGCGAATCGGTTCCTGTGAAGCCAAACATAGGGCCAAAAGTGCCTGCAAAGAAGGAGGCTGACCCGATGTTGATCGCGCCCCAGACTGTGATCAAGCCCAAGAGGTTCAGCCATGCCGTAAGCCAGCCCCAGAACCGCCCTCCAAAGATGGAGGCCCAGTGGTAAAGACCGCCCGCGGTTGGAAAGGCTGATGCGATTTGGGCCATGGCGAGGGCGAACATGCCCGAAAGTAGGCAGCCGACAATCCAGCCAATCCCAGCGCCTGCGCCGCCAACCGAACTGATTGCTTGCGCGAAGGAATTGATCCCACCTGACAAAATGCAAATGATCGAAAATGAAATGGCAAAGTTGGAGAACTTTGACATCGAGCGTGAAAGCTCTTGGGCATAGCCCATGCTGTGAAGGACGTTTGTATCTTCTTGCCGATCCTTATCCGTGTAATCGTCCATAGCCATTTTGAGTCCCTTGATCCCTTTGATCGATTATTTATTCTTGGAGTGAGGACTGTGAAAGAGAGTTGCAATTAAAGATAGCTAAATTCCTAATTTTGAGAGGGCAATTTTTCTTTGATCTTTTGATTAAAGTATTCGCGGACAAATGGAGTGAAAAGCTCTTCAAAACCCTTCTCCGAGGGATAGCCAGGCACAACTAGATTGGGTGCCTTTAAAAGCCATTTCCTAGCATTTTGAATCAGTGACATTTTCGACATTTTCTTGCCTCTCCGTATGATGGGCCTATAACAATCCCCGTTTTCTCATGCTCCCAGCTACCGACACAGCCTCGCCTTCATCCTCCGCTGCAGCCCTTCTCGGTACCATCACTAGCTTGGTCCAAGACACTCAAGTGGATGTCACGCGTTTGATCTACATGCTTTATCAAGACGTGGAGCAGCAGATCAACCGGGCGGATTTGAAGGCGCAGCTAACGCTGAGCACTTCGGCTCTCCTGATGGCCATTATTGTGAAGATGGACCCGGGGCTGCGCCTTCACAACTGGGCGGCCCTGCAGCTTTTCGAACAAATCGTCATAGTCTTGTATTCGCTGTTTGGTTTGTCCATCACCTTTGCTTTTGGCTGGGGTATCGCTGCAGCTTTTCCGCGCGCCGTCAAAAAAGCCGCTGACACCAACCGTCATCCTAACCTCTACTTCTCAGGTCAGATCATCAAAATCAATGGGAATGACTATGCAGATTTGTTCTGCAAGCAGTCGAATGATGGCGTCAAACGCTCTGTGCTGGGGCAGATTCATTCGAAATCCATCGTGCTCGAGGCGAAGCTGAGCCATGTGCGCAAGGGCATGGTAGGCTTAGTGATGACTCTCATCTTTTGGATTACCGCGCGTCTGGTGCTTTTAATTGGCAATGGCTTCAATGTGTGATGACCTCTTAAAAGCCATTGGCTCGCCATCGATGAATTCTTTGGACGGGGCATCGAAGCCACTGAGTGAGTCCGTCTTGCTCAGACTTACGCATGTCGCCCTCACGCCGTTTCTTGGTGAGGCTGCAGGCTACGAGGCGGCTGCTCGTCCCGGGCTGCAGTTGGTCTTGAGCAACGAAGCGGTTGCCGACATGAATATGTTGGTTGTTGGTGCAGGTGCTGATCACGGTCACTTCCGCTCCATCCTGAATTCGTGCCTGAATCGACAGCTCCCGTTTCTAACAATCCTCTTCCCTTCGGCCAACAAGGCATTCGACGATATCGCCGCTGATCTGGGCTTGGCCTATGCGGTGGATTTTCCGTTCATGGTGCGGGAGGACTTACCACTTGAGTCCTCTGGCAACACCGATGTCCAAATCGTTTGCGCCTCTGGCCACGAGGACGCCGATGCAAGCGCTGAGGTGCTGGCTTCAGCCTATGGCATGCCTAAAGAAAGTGCACTGCGGGCTCTGCCTGCGTCCTTGTTCGATTCGACCGGCGTCGATGTTTACGTCGCTCGTTCCCATGATGAGCCCGTGGGAAGTGTTACGTTGACCTATCACGGCGATACTTGCGGAATCTGGGCTATGGGAACGGAAACGTCGCGTCAACGTAGTGGAATCGGTCGTAGGCTGCTGTCGACAGTGATGGTGCAAGCGCGCAATAAAGGAATCAGACGCTTTTTCCTTGGCGCGACACCCACAGGCTGCCGCCTTTACGAGAAGCTTGACTTCGAGACCGTCTGTACGGCCCGCGTTTGGGTGTCCGGCGAGACCCACCAAGCCTGAAGCATTGTAGCAATATGGCCGACGAATGGAAGTGGGAAACGCTGTGCGATATGCACACGCCATTATTGGAATCAGGTTCCCTCAATGCAAAGTGGCGAGCAGAAATCGACCGTGGCGCAAACCAAACCTGGCAGGCTGAAAAGCCCGCAACACTCTGGGAAAACCACTGCAAACCACCGTCAACTTCCCCCACTAAGCCGGCGGGCACTGCTGCTGCGAAGGGCGTTTAGCTGGGCGGGGGTGAGGTCGGATTCTTGGAGCTTTAGCTTGGCGGACTCGAAGTAAAAGAACGGGGCGTGGGAGCCGAAACAGAGCTGCTCGGCGGGCAGTTTTTCCAGCAGGTTGGCCACGCCATTGACGCCCTCCAGCATGGCGATCTCAAAGCTGACGCCGAGCTTGGCTAGGGAGGCGATGGAGAGGCCGCGAATGGTGCGAAAGGCGTTCAGCAGCTGCACCTTCAGCTGCGGGTGTTTTTGCAGGATTTTGGTCAGTGGTGCAGTGTCTGTGGCCGGCACATTGACGCGTGAATGGATGGTGCGTTCCTCCTCCATAATGACGGCGATCTGCACCAGCCGCCGGGTCTCTGTGGCGAGGCTCAGCACGCGCTCAAAGCGGGGATCATCCAGGGCGTAGCCGTGGTAGTTCGGATGCAGGCGGATGCCGGGCATGTCATGCACCTCCACGACACGGCGAAGATCCTCCTCCCAGCCTGGAAGGGTGGGATTCAGCGCTGCCATGGGTCTGAGAAAACCGGGGCCATGCTTTTGGCAATCAGCCGCGAGACGGTCATTCACGCTGGAGATGTCCTTGTGCAGCAGGGCGTCAAAACTCCCGGCCCAAGCTTCGGTGATGCCCTGGGTAAGCAGCTTTTCCACCAGAGCAGCTGGCTCTGCCAGGCGATGCTGCCGAAAGGGCCAGTGACCGAGGGAGATGTTGGTATCAATCCAAGCTTTTTGTTCGGCCGTGGATGTCTCGGCAGCGGCGCTGAGGCTCGCGAGCAAAGCGCTGCTGGTTTGCAAAAAGGCGCGACGGGAAAGCGGCGCGGCGGCGGATTCGAGAGAGGTCATAGCGTGATGCCTTTGGCGGTGAGGATGGGCTGCATGAGACGCTTGAGGTTTTCACTGAAGATCAGCTTTTTCGCGCTGTCCGGCAGCTCGGCCCCATGGACTTTGGCGAGCTGTGAGGCGAAGCTGCGGCCGCCGGCATCGCTGCCATAGATGACACGCTCGGCCCCGAGTTCGCGCACGGCCATTTCGGTAAATCCCGCCACAGGGTCTGAGCCCGCTAGATCGGCGTACACGTTTTTCAGATGGCGGATCGCGCGGATGCCCAGCTCCCAATCTCCACCGGTGTGACCACAGATGAACGGCACACCGGGATGGCGCTCCACGAGCTGCACGAACTCGCTCGGTGTGGACTCTCCGGGGTAGTTTTCGCCCACCTTGAACCAGGTGTGCTGGAGGATGACGGCCTTCAGCTCGGCGGCGCGTTTGATGATGGGATCAAGCTCCGGCGCATGAGCCCGCTGCGCCACCCAAAGCTTGATGCCGACCATGGGCCCCTGGGCCACGCAGCGCTCCAGCTCAGCCAGAGAGGCCTCGACATGTTTGGGGTTCAGATAAACAAAGCCAAAAGCGCGATCAGGATGTTGGGTGATGGCCTGCAAGACGTCATCATTCTGCCGCCGCAGATCATCCGGCGACGGGTCCTGCGACCAACTCATGCCCATGTAAACACAGAGCCTCTCGATACCGACACGATCCGCCGCGCGTAAAAGTTGAGCGAGGCGTTCTTCCGGCGTTTTTCCAGGAACGCCGGACAAGTGACA
>CANHTV010000366.1 GCA_947463285.1 Verrucomicrobiaceae bacterium
CATGTTCACCACCAACGCCGAAGACGCAGGCTGCGAGGCCCACGGCTGCGGCCATGATCATGGACATGACCATAAGCACGATGGTTGCTGCGGTCATGATCACGAACACGAGCACAAGCACGACAGCAGCTGTGGCCATGATCACGAACACGAGCACAAGCACGATAGCAGCTGTGGCCACGATCATAGTCATGACCACAGTCCAGCCGCTCATCACCATCATGGCCATGGCATCTTGGAGGAAAGCAGCTGGCCGGGACGCATCGCCGCCATTCTTGTGCTCTCAGCACCACTGACCTGGGCTGCCTTTCAGACGCCTGATCAATACAGTGCCAATGCCGTCATTAACAAAGGTCTCTACAACCAAAACTACGGTTCCACCACCCGGGCCGATCAGTTCAGTCTGAGAACCGATACCACCACCGCTAAAACCGAGAGACCACAACCCAAGGTCACTCCCCTGCCTGACACGCCACTGCCACCGCCAGCTCAATTCAAAGAAGCCGATGCTGTGGCAAAAGCCTCACCTAAACCCCCGGAAAAAGCCCAGAGCTACGGCAGCTTTACCCTGGAGGATCTGAAGAAACAGGTCCCGCAGAGCAAGGAAGGCAACTTCATCCTCGAAGTGCCTGAGATCTACTACACCGCCGGAGATCTGGAGGTGCAGAAAGTGATCACAGGCCAGGGCGTCGAAACCGTGGCGCAGGTGTTGCCTGAAAAGGTAAACAATGAAAACGGCCATCGCTTGCGTGTTTTCCGCATGCTCGTCCAGTGCTGCGCTGCCGATGCCCGCCCCTATTCCGTGCCTGTGGATTTCGGTAAAAAAGCCCCGGACTTCAAAGAAATGTCCTGGATCAAAGTTACCGGTACCATGAGCTACAAGCAGGAAGGCGGACAAACCGTGCCCGTCATCAATGCGACCAAGATCGAGGAAACGACCGCTCCAGCAGATGCGATGATCTATTGATCTCACCGGAGTTCTGGGGCACACCTTGCGCCCCATGATTTCCAAAATTCTCGCTCCCCTTGCCTGCCTGGCTCTGGCCATCGGTCTGGTCTTCTCAGCCCAGGTGGCCAAAAAGCCGCGCATCCTGTTCTTCAGCAAATCCAGCGGCTTCGAGCACAGCGTCATCTCCTGGAAAAACGGCCAGCCAAGCCACGCTGAAAAAGTACTGCTCGAACTCGGTGAGAAACACGGTTGGGACTTCGAATTCTCCAAGGATGGCTCTAAGTTTTCCAAAGACTACCTCGCCAAATTCGACGCCGTCTTCTTTTATACCACAGGAAACCTCCTCGAAGCAGGTACCGACAACAACCCGCCCATGTCGCCTGAAGGTAAAGAGGCTCTCTTCGAGTTCGTGCGTGCAGGCAAAGGTTTCATCGGCACCCATTCAGCCAGTGACACCTTTCATACCGACAACGAATCCAAAAAAGGCCCCGAGCGTTACCTCAATCACGGCGACAAAGCCGATTCTTATGTCCGCTTTCTCGGTGCTGAGTTCATCAAACACGGTGCCCAGCAGATCGCCAAAAACAGCGTCGTGAATCCCAAATTCCCCGGCTTTGAAAAAGTGGGCACCGACTACTCATTCCATGAAGAGTGGTATTCTCTCAAAGATTTCACCGCAGACATCCACGTCCTGAGCGTCATGGATGCCCCGGCCATGAAGGGTGACGAGTACAAGCGCCCGCCTTTCCCCAGCACCTGGGCACGACGCGAAGGCAATGGCCGTGTTTGGTACACCGCCATGGGGCATCGTGAGGACATCTGGACCAATCCGGTCTTCCAAGACATCCTCATCGGCGGCATTCAGTGGGCACTGGGACATATCCAAGCCGACACACCACCTAACCTCAAAGAAGTTGCTCCAGAGGCCTGCACCAATCCTCCTTACGTCGAACCTAAACCCGCTGCACCTGCGAAGCCTAAGGCCAAATAAAATCTTTGGAAAAAAGCATTTATTTTTGAAAGGCGGATGCAGACAAGCATCCGCTTTTTTCATGGCCTGTTTTTAGATGCCCCTTGAGATGATCTAAGAAGCGGGAAGCCTGTAAAATCAAGGCTTTGAGGCTCTATGGAGATTTTATACTTAACAGAATCAAATCATCTTTTTTGTATTAACACATGCCTTTAAAAGCGGAGTTTAAAAAATGATTCAAGAAAGACTTTAAAAGGCATCATTCCTGACATAAACAGAGGTTGTTATTTTTAAAATTTCCCAAAGCTCTGTGTTTCACCACTCAAAGCTTCTCCCAAACTCCCGATTCCGTTACCCCGCCGCTTTTCACACTCATGGAGACTGACAATGAAGACACCTTTTCCACCTCTGCCAATCCTCTCCACGATCATAGCCAGCTGTTTCATGTGATCCCCACCGCCTGGGATCAAATCTGCACGCTACTTCTCAAAAAGCTCGGTCACGACAACTACACCCGCTGCTTCTCCGGGACGACAGCCACCATCACGGGCGACAATCGCGTCATCATCCACGTCCCGAATCCGATTCACCAACTCTGGATCGAGAGCAACTTTTCCGGGACCGTGACGGATGCCGTCGCTGAAGTCCTGGGTCAGGCCGCCACCATCGAATACAACGTCGCCACAGAGAAGATGCGTCCGCTCAGCCCGGATACCTCACTGGAACGCAAAGCCGCGCGTGTCATCTCCACCCGTCATCAGGAAGAACGTGCAAGCCCGCATGTCCTGGATGACAGCCTCAGCATCCGCTCCTTCTCGGATGCAGGTCTCAATGCCAAGTTCAACTTCGACAGCTTCGTGGTCGGCTCCAACAGCAGCTATTCCGCCGCAGTCGCCCGCGCTGTCGCTGAAAAACCCGGCCGTATCTACAACCCGTTGTTTTTCTACGGAGCCACCGGCTTGGGCAAAACGCACCTCATGCAGGCCATCGGCCAGGAAGTGCTCACGCGTAAAAAACGTGCCATTGTCCGCTATGTGACCTCGGAGCAGTTCACCAACGAGTACGTCGAAGCCATCAAGAAACAAAGCTTCAGCCAGTTTCGCCAAAAATACCGCAAGGTGGATGTACTGCTCATCGACGATGTGCAGTTCTTTGAAGGCAAAGACAGCACCCAGGAAGAATTCTTCCACACCTTCAACGAACTGTTCAACAACGCCAAGCAGATCGTCCTCGCGAGCGACCGCGCCCCGAGCGACATCAAGAATCTCGAAAGCCGCCTGGTTTCACGTTTTGAATGGGGACTCACCACCCAGATCCAGACCCCAGACTTCGAAACCCGCATCGCCATCCTGCGCCGCAAGATGCACGACTTCAATGTCACGCTGGACGGCTGGATTCTCGAGTTCATCGCCCAGCGGATCCGTGCCAACGTGCGCAAGCTCGAAGGCGCTCTCATGCGTGTCGCCGCCCATGTGTCTCTGGAAGGCACCATGGCCAATGAAACCGCCCTCGCCACCTTCCTGCATGATGTCATTGACGAAGAGCCAACCAAGTCCGTCACCGTCGATCGCGTGCAGCGTGCTGTCGCAACCCAATACGATCTGCGCGTCAGTGACCTCACCGGACCACGCCGCCCCAAAAACATCGCCGAAGCACGTCAGGTGGCCATGTACCTCACCCGTCACATGGTGAAGCTGCCGCTGATCCAGATCGGTGAAGAATTTGGCGGTCGCGACCACGGCACCGTCATCCACGCCTGCAAAGTCATCAGTCAACGCATGAACGAAACTCACGAGTTCCGCAGCATGGTGGATCGACTGAGCGCCAAGCTGCTCGAGGCCTGATCAAATCGCTGAATGTCCACTTGAGAGAATCTACTCCTTCAGGTGGACCTGGGCGGCCAGGACTTCATAAACCAAGCCGCCCAGCTTTTCATCACGCGCCCAGTCCAATGTCGTCGTGGTAATGATCTTCTGTGTGCCAGCAGGCAGAAGCCGCAGCAGTGCCCGACGGCGTGCAGCATCCAGCTCGCCAAAAACATCATCCAGCAGCAACAGAGGTGGTCTGCCAGCTGAGGACTCAAGCACATGCGCTTGAGCGATTTTCAAAGACAACGCGGCGCTACGTTGCTGTCCTTCCGAGGCAAACGTCGTGGCATCCAGACCATTCAAGGTCAGGCTCAGCTCATCTCGATGCGGCCCCGCTGCCGTCTGACGGAGCCGACTTTCTTCATCACGCAGCCGCAGCAGCTCATCGGCCAGATTTTCCTCCGCATAACCAGGCTCATAGGCCAGCATCAGAGTCTCCGCATGAGCACTCAGATCAGCGTGGATGCGTGTGACCTCAGGGCGCAGGGACTGCACCAGTTCTTCACGCCGAGCTTTCAAAACCTGGGCAAAATCAGCCATCACACGGGCAAAGGCATCCGCCTGCCGCCACTGAATGACCGC
>CANHTV010000367.1 GCA_947463285.1 Verrucomicrobiaceae bacterium
CAGGCTCACCTGCCGCCAGGGCTTTGCCGCTGGCCTGGTAGGGGAATTTGCCGATCTTGTATTTGAGGCCCTTCTCCTTCGCGGCGCGCTCGGTGAGACCAATGCTGGCAACCTGCGGATGGCAGTAGGTGCAGCCTGGGAAGACGCCGACCTTCTTGGGCTTGTGCTTGGTAAACATGCCTTCGACAGCTTGGACGGCCTCGTAGCTGGCGACGTGGGCGAGCCAAGGTGGCCCGATGATGTCGCCGGCGCCGTAGATGCCTTTGACGTTGGTTTCGTAGCGGTCGTTGGTGTCGAGCCAGCCGCGGTCGCTGAGCTTCAGTTCGATGCCGCCGGGCAGCACGGGGGAGACGCCGATGGCGACGAGGGCTACGTCGGCCTCGATGGTTTCATTGGCCGCACCTTCGACGGTGATCTTGACGCTCTTGCCGTCCTCAGAGGTGCTGGTGATCTTGGTGTTGGTGAGGATGCGAATGCCGGCCTTGGTCAGGCTCTTTTCCAGGGTCTGGCTGACCTCGGTGTCTTCCACGGGAAGGATGTTGGGCTGCATCTCGACGACGGTCACTTTGGTGCCATAGGCGTTGAAGAAGTAGGCGAACTCGATGCCGATAGCGCCTGCGCCGATGACGACGATGCTCTTCGGCTGCGTGGTGTTGGTCATGGCTTCCTTGCTGCCGATGACGGTGGTGCCGTTGAAGGGGAAACCGGGCATCGGGCGGCTCTTCGCACCAGTGGCGATGAGGATGTTCGCGGTGTCGTGTGTGGTCTTGGTGCCGTCAGCAGCGGTGACTTCGACTTTGCCTGCGGCGGGGATGCTAGCGGTGCCTTTGAGGTAATCGACCTTGTTCTTTTTGAAAAGGAACTCGATGCCCTTGTTCAGCTTGTCAGAGACGCCACGGCTGCGGCCGATGACTTTGGACCAGTCATACTCGATGCTGCCGATCTTGAGCCCGAACTCCTCGGCGCGATGGGTGAGGGTGTGATAAAGCTCAGCGTTTTTAAGCAGGGCTTTGGTCGGGATACAACCCCAGTTTAGGCAGGTGCCACCAGCGCGGTCGTTTTCGACGCAGGCGACTTTCTTGCCGAGTTGAGCGCCGCGGATGGCTGCGACATAGCCCGCAGGGCCGCCGCCGATAACGATGAGGTCGTAGTTCATGGGTATTTTAGGGGAAAAGTGAGGGCGGAGAGAAGCGCAGACCGCAGGAATGTTCAACCGGTGAATCTGCCCATCCTGAATCTGTGCCAAGATGCTAACTTGGTTGCATCCCGGTCATTCTGCGCCCATCATCGCCGCCCTTTGCCGCTATGCTTTCCCAACTCGACTCTCTCAAATCCGAGGCTCTCGCCGCTCTCGAAACTCTTTCTGATGAGGCTGCACTGGAGGCCTTTCGCATCGACTACCTCGGCAAAAAAGGCAAGCTGACTGCGCTGAGTGCGGGGATGCGTGATGTGCCGGTGGATCTGAAGAAAGAAGTCGGCGCGAAGCTGAATGAAGTCCGTGAGGCCATCACGGGCGGGCTGACTGCACGTCAGGAGGCCATGCAGGCGGCCAAAGACGCGGCCGCTGTGGCGGGGATCGACGCGACTTTGCCGGGGCGTCCAGGGCAGGGGATTGGCTCACTGCATCCTCTCACACAGATTCGTGATCTCGCCGTGCGCACGCTGCGCCGGATGGGCTTCACCCTGGCGGATGGTCCTGAGATCGAGACGGAGTGGCATTGCTTTGATGCGCTGAACACCCCCACCGATCACCCGGCCCGCAATGAGAGCGACACCTTTTACATGCCAGACGGCAAGCTGCTGCGCACGCACACTTCCTCAGTGCAGATTCGCACGATGGAAACGGTGAAGTCATTGCCCGTGCGCATCATCGCCCCTGGGGCCGCTTATCGCCGTGATGAGATCGACGCCACTCACCTGAGCGTCTTTAATCAAATCGAGGCTCTCTATGTGGATAAAAACGTCAGTCTCGCCGATCTGAAGGGCACGCTGGAATACTTCTTCCGCGAGGTTTTTGGACCCAACACCGTCGTGCGCTTCCGTCCGCATTTCTTCCCTTTCACAGAGCCGAGCTTTGAGATCGACGTGAAGCTGGAAGCCAAGGGTAAGGAAGCCCGCTGGATCGAGATCGCTGGTTGCGGCATGGTTGACCCAGCAGTGTTTGCCGAGGTCGCGAAAAAGCGCGGCGACACTCTTTTTGATCCTGATCAGGTCACCGGCTTTGCCTTTGGCATGGGCCTGGACCGCCTCGCCATGATCATGCATGGCATCTCCGACATCCGTCATCTCATCGAGAATGACGTCCGCTTCCTCAATCAGTTCGCTGCTTGATCGCCTGATTGACCCTTCCTTGACGAATCTTTGACCTCCTGACTGTCCTCCTCCCATGCAAGTCTCCCTCAACTGGCTCCAGACCCATCTCGACCTCAGCGGCTACACCATTGCCCAGCTCTCTGATCTCCTCACCTTTGCTGGCATCGAGGTCGAGGGCATCGAGCAAAAAGGGCTCTCCACCGACAAGGTCGTCGTCGCCCAGATTCAGTCCTTTGAGCAGCATCCGAATGCGGATAAACTCAGCGTTTGTCAGGTGGATGATGGCAGCGGCAGCCTGCGTCAGATCGTCTGCGGAGCCAAGAATTTCAAAGCTGGCGACAAAGTCCCGCTTGCCCTCCCCGGCGCTGAGTTGCCCGGCGGTTTTCAGATCAAGGAAGGCAAGCTGCGGGGTGTCGATTCCAACGGCATGATGTGCAGTGGCAAGGAGCTCGGCCTCGGCGAAGACACGGGCGGTCTGTGGATTCTCGATGGCGCGCTGCCCGTCGGTAAACCGATCAATCAGATCGTCGAAAGTGATACGCTCTTTGATCTCGAAATTACCCCAAACCGCTCGGATTTGCTGAGCCACCTCGGCCTTGCTCGCGAGCTCGCCGCCCTCACCGGATTACCGCTAAAAAGTGCCCGCGATCACGTCAAAGCCACCTCGGTCACGCGTCCGGCCACGGCTGCTGAGGTCACACTTTCTGCCACGGATGGCTGCCCCTATTACACCGCCCGCGTCATCAAAGGCGTGAAAGTCGGCCCCAGCCCGGCTTGGTTGCAGGCTCGTCTGGAGAGCATCGGTCTGCGTCCGATCAATAACGTCGTGGACATCACGAACTATGTCATGATGGAGATGGGGCAGTCTTTGCACGCGTTTGATCTCGATAAGCTCCAGGGCGGTATCACCGTGCGTCGCGCGGCTGAAGGTGAAAAAATGCTCGCGCTTGATGGTCAGGAATACGCTTTGCTCACGGATGACCTCGTCATCGCTGACGACAAGCGCCCCGTCGCCATTGCCGGTGTCATGGGTGGTGAGGAGACCAGCGTCATCGAAGGCACCACGAACCTGCTTTTGGAGAGCGCTTACTTCACGCCTTCAGGTGTGCGCCGCACCTCACGCCGTCTCACGTTGCATTCGGATTCCAGCTATCGCTTTGAGCGCGGCATTGATCCTCAGCAGGTCCAGGGCGGCAGTGATCTCGCCGTGAAGCTCATCCTCGAAATTGCTGGTGGCAGCGCCGAGGAAACTCTGCGCGTCGCCGGTGCTGCGCCTTCTCTCTTTGGCGAAGTGGCCATGGATGAAGTCCGCGCACATCGTTTGTTGGGCATGCCTGAACTGAAAACTGAAGAGGCGCACGACATCCTCAAAAAGCTCGGTTTGATTTCCAGCTCTGTCTCGGCTGAAACCAGCGTCTGGCAGATCCCCAGCTACCGGCTCGACCTCCAGCGCAGTGTTGATCTCGTTGAGGAAATCGCCCGCGTCATTGGTCTGGATCGCGTGCCATCGAAATTCACCGCCACCTTTGCTCAGGGGGATGCTACAGATCGCCAGTATGACCACGCCATGCAGCTGCGTCAGGCCTTGGTGCATCGCGGTTTCAATGAAGCTCAGACTTTGCGCCTGATCTCCACCGCCCAGATCAGCGATGCTCTTGGCAATCCTCTCGGTGCCGCAGGAGCCTCTGCCTTGAAGAACCCGCTTTCCGAGGATCTCACCACCCTGCGTCCGAGCCTCATCCCCGGCCTCATCGGCAGTGCTGCGTTGAACATCCGCCAGGGCACATCCCGACTGCGTTTGTTCGAGCAGGGGCGTGTCTTCCTAAAGTTGCCGAATGGCCAGACTCGCGAGGAAGAACGTCTCGCCATCCTGCTCAGTGGCCCCGTTTCACCCTCCTCTTGGCATGGTCGCGATACCAAGGCGACCGACGTTTATGACCTGCGCGGTGTCGTGGAGTCACTGCCTGGCGTCACTTCCGTGGAAACCAAGACGCTGAAAGACAACGACACCTTCCTGCTGCACAGCGAG
>CANHTV010000368.1 GCA_947463285.1 Verrucomicrobiaceae bacterium
CAAAGTGCGCCGCTTTCGCTGCCTGCGGCCTTGTTTTCAGAGCTGCTGGCAGCGGCGGCGGATCATCCCCGGCTGATCGCGGGCAAGCCGTCCGGCGGCGGGCAGGTCATCTCCGTGGCGGCGGATGCGGTGCGGCTGCCTTTGCGCATCGAACCAGCGGGCAAAGCGGGTGAAATTCGCCTTAGCCTGGATGCAACAGGGCAGGGGGCCATCCTGAAAAATCAGCCCTCCGGCTGGTGGTCCTGCCGGGAGACGGGCACGGTGTTTCGTCTGCCTACGATGGCCGGTGAACTATCACGGCTGACCACGGAGCTGCCCTGCACCCGCCCGCTGAAGTGGTTGATCGCGAACCGGGAAAGTTTGGCGGAAGTGTTTCAGATCGAGCTGCATGGGGCTGGCCTGGAGCGCTTTCATGTGGCTCCGGTGCCCTGCGAGTTTGAGGTGCATGTGGATGGCTCACTTCAGGTGGTGGATGTAACGGTGGAGGCGCTCTTCCAGCAGCGGCGCTGGCCCGTGGTGGAGACGCCTGAGCCAAGTGCTCTCGAGGCCATTTACCCCATTGAGGATCGCGACTCTGCCGGGGTGTATTACACCCGCAATGCGGATGCCGAGTTCCGTGTCTTTGCCTTTATCCGTGGGCTGGGCTTCAAGCCGACCTCTGGTATCCAGCTAGGCTCCAAGACCACGCCTTGGCGGCTTTCGGGGGCTGAGCCGGTGCTACGCTTCTTTGCCTCAGATCTGCAACGGATGAAGCAGCATCTGCGTGTGGTAGAGGGTGAGCGCTGGCTTGCGGCGACTCGTGGCGTGGCGCGTATCATGCCACAGGTGCGGCAGCGTCCGGTCGATGACTCCCGCGGTGGTGGCTCCGGTGCCGACTGGCTGGCGATGGAGTTTGGTTATGAAGCGCCTGATGGCTTCAAGCTGCCGCGTTCGGAGGTGCTGCGTCTCGTCCGCTCTGGTCAGCGCACGGTGCAGGGCAAAAATGGCAAGCGTTACCTCATCGACCTCCAGGGCGTCGAGGAATTCGAGGACACGCTGCGGGATGTGCCGCTCCAGCTCACGCCGGAAGGAGCCCGCATCAGCAGCCTGCATGCCGGTTATTTCCTGGGGGGCGATCTCGATGACACGGCGCATCTGCCGGATGAGGCGTCCGTGCTGGCGGAGTTGGGCGAGATCGGTGGTCGCCTGCGTCCCTATCAGCTCCTCGGCGTGCGTTGGATGGCCTCATTGGTCAAAGCGGGTCGGGGGGGGGTGCTGGGGGATGAGATGGGCCTTGGGAAAACGGTGCAAAGCATCGCCCTCATCACCCTTTTGCGGTCTCAAATGGAGTCGGCTGAGCGACAGCCTGTGCTCATCGTTTGTCCGAAGTCCCTCACGGGCAACTGGCGTGCTGAGCTGGAGCGCTTTGCCCCGCATTTCAAAGTCACCGTCTCCCAGGGCACTGGCCGTGCGGAGATCCTCAAGTCGCTGTCTGAAAGTGACATCATCATCACCACCTATCAGCTCGTCATTCGCGATCTGGAGGCCCTGAAGAAACAGCCCTGGTCCCTGCTGTTGTTGGATGAGGCCAGCTACATCCGCAATCCCGATACCGATGCGGCGAAGTCCCTGCGTGCCTTGAATGCCCGTGCGCGTCTGGCCCTCACCGGCACGCCGGTGGAAAACAGCACCCGAGATCTCTGGTCCATCTACCAGTTCGCCCTGCCGGGCTATCTCGGCAGTCGGGAAAACTTCAAAGAACGCTTTGAACAGCCTATCCAGGGCGGGATGGACACGCCTGCCGGAGTCGCCGCCAGTGAGCGCTTGAAGAAACTGCTGCGTCCGTATTTCCTGCGTCGCACGAAGCGTGAGGTGCTCAAAGACCTGCCCGATAAGATCGAACAGATCCTCTGGTGTGACCCCTCACCCGCCCAGGCTGAAGTCTATCGTCGTCTGCTGGAAGAAGGCCGCGAGGAGATCAAGGCCGCCCGCAAACGCTCCGGTCAGGGCGGGGCGAAAATGACCATGTTCACCGTGCTGCTGCGCCTGCGTCAGGCCTGCTGTGACCTGCGCCTCACCGGCCTGCAAAAAGACACCCTCGGCGGCCTGGAGCCCGAAGATCTCTCCGGCAAATGGCCCATGCTGCTGGAGCGGCTGGACGCCATTTTGGAGGGCGGTGGCAAGGTGCTCATCTTCAGCCAGTTCGTGCAGTATTTAAAACTCGTGCGCGAGACCCTCGACAGCCGCCAGATTCAGTATGCCTACCTTGATGGCAGCAGCCAGGATCGTGAAGCTCAGGTGAAGACCTTCCAGACCCAGGCAGACAAACGCGTCTTCCTCATCAGTCTGAAAGCTGGCGGCTACGGACTCAACCTCACGGCGGCTGATCACGTCATCCTGCTAGACCCGTGGTGGAATCCTGCCGTCGAATCCCAGGCCATCGACCGTGCCCACCGTATCGGCCAGCAGCGTGTCGTCACCGCCTATCGACTGGCCATGCGCGGCACGGTGGAGGAGCGTATTCTCGCCCTTCAGGTGAAGAAGCGCGGCCTCGTCGAAGCCTCCCTCGATGAGCAATCCCCGCTCATGAGCGGCCTGCTGGAAAGCGACCTCGAAAGCCTGATCACACCTTGAGGTGAAACTGAGTGAGTAAGCCTTGGGTCACAGGTTAGCCGATCCACGACTTCAACCCATTTTGTTTTCGTTTTCTTGTTTCATGTCTGCTATCTCATGCGCGTGCGTTACCTGCTCCATCATCACCCGGCGTTTCCTGGATTGCTCTCCAAGGAGGAGCTTTATATACTAGTGGAGCGCAGCTCGTTGGCGCGGGGAGATCTCTGCACGGATTCGGCGACAGGACGCGATCATACGGTCGGGGAAGTGATCAGTGGCATGAGGCCACCAGGCCCGAGCTCCTCCGCGCGTTTGGATCGTCCGACTTATCAGGAGTTTCGTGCAGATTCGCCTGAGGAAATCGTCGAGTGGGAGCCGGAAGAACCAGAAGAGGAGAAAATCCGCTACACGGCCAGTGGTGAGCGCCTTTACTACAGCGCGCATCCGTCTTGGTGGGGTTACTTTAAGCTTCTGCTGCTGGCGTTTCTGCTGGCTCTGGCGGCGTTCATGTTGGTGTTCTTTGATGAAATCGGGGCCGTGTTTGCCGCAGTGTTTGCCCTCGTGACCTTGTTTTGCACCTATGTCATCCGCAGCTGCCGTGATTACACGGTCACGGAGGAGCGCATCGAAGTGCAGTGGGGGCTGCTGGGGAAAAACTCCAATGAAGTCCGCATCTGTGACATCCGCAGTCTCGATGTCCGTGAAAAAGGTCTTAAGGGGCTGCTCGGCATCGGCACACTGGATGTCTCCACGGCTGCGAATGCGGGCATCGAGGTGAGTTTTCAAGACATCCGCAAGCCGCACGAACTCAAGGAAATGATCCGTAGTCTCCAGCGCGGCCAGAAAAACCAGGATGACTGAGTTTTTCTGCTGCAAAGCCCCAAGAAACTGAACGCTGGGCCGTGATGCTGCACCGAAGACGCTCTCATGCAGAACCTGCAACCTCAATTTCTCGATGCTCTGGAGCGCTATGAGCGACCGCTGATCCGGTATGCTTATAACCATATCCAAGATCTCGAAGAAGCGCGTGATGTCGTGCAGGATGTGTTTCTCAAGCTCAGTCAACACATCGCCACGCTGGAGCCTGAGCGTCTCGGGGCCTGGTTGTTTACGGTCTGTAAAAACCGCGCCCTCGACTTCCAGCGTAAGCACTCACGCCTGATCGTGATGGACAGTGAATCCTTTGATCTAGAGCCCGCTACCACACCGAGGCCAGGAGACGAGATGGAATCGCGCGAAACCGCCACGGAGCTGCGTCGCCTCATCGAAAATCTGCCCACACGTCAGCGCGAAGCTGTGACGCTGAAATTCATCTCAGGCCTCGACTACAAGGAAATCAGCGAGGTCATGAAAACCAGCATCGGCAACGTCGGCTACCTTATTCATCACGGTGTGCAGACACTTCGCACCAAGTGGCAGGAGCATGAAGATGCTGCAAACCGCCAAGCCCCGATCACACCCCAGCTCTCCCCTTTATGAAACCTGAAAACATCACCGCATGGGCGCTGAATGAACTCAGCACCGAAGAGAAAAACAGGCTCGCCAGGGAACTGGAAACAGATCCTGAGAATCAGGTGACGGCAGCCGCCACCCAGAAGTTTTGCACGCTCCTGACTCGTGAACTGTGTGACGAATCACTGGCCCTCACGCCCGAGCAACGAGCCCGCTTGATCCAGCCTCAGGCGAGTTCGGTGCTTTCCAGCCGCAGCTGCTTTCAACCCAAGCCCCTGCGCTGGTGGCAGCGC
>CANHTV010000369.1 GCA_947463285.1 Verrucomicrobiaceae bacterium
AGGTCTCAGCGAGGCTGAAATCGCCAAACTGACCGCTCCCCCCCCAGCGCCACCGGCTCCACCTCCAGCACCAGCCAAAAAGATTGAGGCCAAGCCAGCTGCTGCTAAAGCTGCTCCAGCTAAGCCTGCTGCTGTGACCAAACCGGCTGAAGCCAAACCCGCAGCGCCTGCTCCGGCTGCCAAGCCTGCTGAGGCTAAAGCAAAATAATTGAAGCTGGCAAACGCCTCATTCGCGTTTCATATCTCTGACGCCGTCCTTGTGCGCACCTAAGCCGGACGGCGTTTGCTCGTTTTCCCCCATCCGATATGTCATTTTTCGTTTTCAGACACCAGACTGCATTCACCGGCTCATTGTTAGGCTTGGTTGCTATTTGTATATTGCCAAGTTGTGATCGCGTCAGCGAACGCATGGAGATCACCCAGACGCGTGACATTTCCACCTACGAGGCCAAGCCCAAGCTGAATGCGTATCCTCAGGAACGTTTTGGCGACGAAAAGCTGCGCTGGGAAACACCCACTGGCTGGGCTCAGGCTGAACGCAGTCAGATGCGTCCTGTGAATCTGACCTTCGGGCCGAACAAGGAAGGTGAATGCTATCTGGCCATGCTCCCAGGTGGTGCTGGTGGGGTGGCTGCGAATGTGAACCGCTGGCGCAAGCAGATGGGGCAACCTGAACTCAGTGAAGAGGAGGTCACCAAGCTGCCGCAAAAAACGCTCATGGGCATCCAGGGCGTTTTTGTCGAAGTAAACGGGGCCTACACCAACGTGGGGGCGGCGGAGGCTAAGGCGGACCATCGTCTGATTGGTATCATCGCCTCCATTGGCGAAGCCGGGTTGTTTGTGAAAATGGTCGGCCCGAAAGCACTGGTCGAAGCCAATACAGCTGCCTTTGACCAATTCGTGTCATCTCTGAGCCTGCGCACGCCTCAGCAATGATGGCAATCGTATCAGTCAGTGTGAAACGCTGCTGATTGGCTCTGCATCCATTCCTGTCCATTTCTCTTTATGTCTTCCAAGCCCAAGTCTCTTCCCGGTCAACTCTTCGCCTTCCTGTCTTCCTATGGACTAGCGATCACCGTGCTGACTTTTTTGTTATTGATTACTTTCCTTGGCACCTTGTCCCAGAAAGACATCGGTCTGCTGGACAGTCAGCGGAAGTATTTTGATTCTTGGTGGCTGATCCACGATCTCGATCTCGGTGGCACGCTCATTCCTGTGCCACTTCCTGGCGGTGGTCTGCTCATGGTGATTTTGTTTTTTAACATGCTTTGCGGTGCTGTGATCCGCATTCGCAAAGGATGGCGCACGATCGGTGTGCTGATTTCACACCTTGCCATCATGTTCATGCTGGCTGCGGGTTTTGTGAGCTTCCTCTACAAGACAGAAGGCGCGATGCCTCTTTTTGAAGGACAGGCGAGTGATCAGTATCAGAGTTATCACGACCGTATCATTGAAATTCATCGCTATGACTCCGCTGGCAAAGGCGATGACAAGGCGCTTGTGATTCCCATGAAGCATTTTGAAGATCTTGATCCCGGAAAAGCGCGCACCTTTTTTGCCAAAGATCTGCCTATCGAAATGCAGGTCACAGGCTATCGCCGCAACGCCAACGTTGTTCAGGCTGAAGAAGGCGATAAAACCGCCATTGATGGCTACCGCATCCAAGAAGTGAAACACGCCAAGGAAGATGAGGCCAACGTGACAGCCGTCGAAATCACGGTGAAACTCAAGGATGGAGCCGAGCAGCGGGCGATTCTTTGGGAACGCCAAATGGAGCCGTTTACGGTCAAAGTAGGCGATGCTGCTTATGCCATCTCCATCAGTCGTATGAAGTGGAAGCTACCATTTGCCATCCGACTGAATGACTTTGTTCGTGAGCTTCATCCAGGCACGATGAAGGCCAAAAAATACACCAGTCATGTGACCAAGATCACAGATGGCAAAGAGGAGCCCAAGGTGGTGACCATGAATGTGCCCGTTCGCGATCAGGGGTATGTGGTTTATCAAGCCAGTTTCAGTCAAAACTCCAACGGTGAGCAATCCGTCTTTACCGTTGTTACCAACCCTTCGGATCAATGGCCGTTGTGGAGTTGTGTGGCGGTTGCCATCGGTCTCATCATCCACTTTTTGATGCACCTCATCCGCTTCCTGAGTCGCTCAATGAAGCCCAAGGCCGCGTGATTTTTAAATACAGTAATCTCTGAATTATGAAGACTTTCTTGTTAGCCTGTTTGCTCCTGACATCTCTGGTCCAGGCCCAGTTACCAGATCCAACCTTGATTCTGGATAAGGAAATCGTGGCGGCTTTTCAATCGCTTCCTGTTCAAGAAGGTGGGCGAATCAAACCACTCGACACTTATGCCCGCTTTCTTTTGTTGAGGATGCACGGGAAGCAAAGCATCGCTGTGGATCATGCGCTGCTGCCTGAAGTGAAGAAGCTGAAAGCTACGGAATGGCTTTTAATTTCATGGTTCCGACCCGACATCGCACGCGATCTGCCGTTGTTCGTCGTGGATAATTCTCAGGCTGTTGGCGAGATCGGTGTGGACCCCAAAGGGCTGCGTGATCGCTACTCTTGGAATGAGATCGTCAAAGGTAAGGAAGAGTTGGTCAAACGTGCTCAGGCCTATGGCGAGATCGAGCAGGATCAACTCACAGGTGTGCAGCGCAATGTCATCGACCTAGCACGTAACTTTTTCGATTTTGATGCCGTCAGTGATTTCATGACTGCTGCGAGAACCGATTGGAACAAGGAAGTCTCAGCGATCCTGCCTACTGAGTTGGCCAAGGGCATCACAGGCGGTGGCAACATCACGGTGTGGGAACTCGCCATCAAACTCGGCGACTTGATTCGTGATCAAAGCAAGATGGAGGCTCTTGGAGAAGAGGCTCGTGGAAAGCTTTTGGAACTCTTCATCAACACCACTCTGCGCCCTGGCAAAACGCTGGCTTTCATTCCACCTGATGACACTAAAAATGACACTTGGCTTCAAGTCGAGCAGACTGTGACCAGTCTGATGCGTGAGGGGAAGATCCCTGAGGGTGAGTTGCGTATTTCCAAAGCCAAAGACGCTCTTTATCCGGCAAGCTTGAAAGCCGATACCTTCAAGACGGCAGTGAATACCTTTGTGGGAGACGTTCGCCATGTCGCTGAAAAGCGAGGTGAATTGAAGCATGTCGATCGCGAGGTGACTTATCACAGACAGGATTACTTCACTTACGCGCTCGTATGGTACATGCTCGGCTTCTTGGTTGCTTTGATCGGACTTGTGGCTCCTCAGTCCAGTCTTGCCAAGTGGGCGGGGCGTGTGGCTTGGGTTTCTCTAGTTCTAGCGGTTGGTTATAACATCTGGGGCATTACGCAGCGTTGCATCATCAATGAGCGACCACCGATTGCGACGCTTTATGAAACCATCATCTTTATCACTGCCTGCATCGCTGTAGTGGGCTTGTTCGTTGAGAAGTTTACCCGTCAGGGTGTCGGTCTCGTTGTGGCAGGCTTTGTGGGCGCGCTGGGAATGTTCATGGCCAACCGCTTCATGGCTTTGGATGCTCGCGACACGATGCCGACCTTGGAAGCTGTCTTGATTACCAATTTCTGGCTGGCCACGCATGTGACCTGTATCAACATTGGTTACGCCGGAGCCATGCTCGGTTCGTTTGTCTCGATGGTTTACGTCATCTACCGCTTGTTTGTTCGCGGGGAAAAAGTTGTGGAGTTCAGGAGATTACTGACTCGCATCACCTATGGCATCGTCTGCTTTGGTGTCTTGTTTGCACTTGTGGGTACCGTGCTCGGCGGTATCTGGGCCAACGATAGCTGGGGGCGTTTCTGGGGCTGGGACCCCAAAGAAAATGGGGCTCTGATGATCGTGCTTATGGGGCTGATCATTCTCCATGCTCGCATGGGCGGTTACATTCGTGAGATCGGTATGCACGCTTTGTCACTGCTGCTTGGTGCCATCACTTTGTTCAGTTGGTTTGGCGTGAATCAGCTCAGCATCGGTCTTCACAGCTACGGATTCACGGCTGGCATTTCCATGGCATTAAACACTGGCTACTCCATCAAGGGCATTTTTATACTAGCCTGTTTATGGTTCTGGTGGCAGGAGCGCTCGGTCAAGAAGTTAGCTGCTTGAGCTGTTCATCTTAGCGAACTTGGCTGGCTTACTGAACTTTCATCCAGCGCGAGCGAAAGGCGCGGTTTTCTTCCATCAACTGTGCAGCGACGGTTGCCGAAAGATTGGGCAGACCTGCGACGCGTGCAAATGCGGCTATGAGCTCCTGTCGATGGTAGAAATCTGTGCTGTCGGTAATCAGTGAGGCAAA
>CANHTV010000370.1 GCA_947463285.1 Verrucomicrobiaceae bacterium
CGCGCTGGCCTTGTTGGCACTGCCAGCTCAGGCTGAAAAGCTCGAGCAATGGCTCAAGCTGCTGCCGAAAAACACCCTCGGTTTCCTCGCCATCAAAAGCGCACCAGAGCTCATGGCTGACTGGGAAAAAAGCGGTTACGGCAAAATGCTGGCGGACGAGGAAATCAAAAAATGGACGGCACCCATGTATCAAAACGGCGAGCCTATTTGGGACAAGACTTTGAAGGAGGGCACGGGGGAAGGACTCGAAGCCAATCTTAAGCGAATCCAAGGTTCCGTCATCATCACTGTCGCAGCGGACTCCGTGAAGGACATGCAGGACGTCCATGATAACGACCCCGTGTTTGTGCTCATGGATGTCGGTGATCAGCAGGCGAAGTTTGAGGAAGTGCTGACCAAGGACATCGAGGAAAATCTCCAGAAAGAGCCAACCCTGAAAAAGCTGGTCAAAGATGTCGCCGGAGTGCCACTGCATGTGCTGGCCGTTTCAGAGGATGAGGATGCGAAATGGCGTCGTGCTTATGCCTTTGTCGATGGCGTGCTCGTCCTCGGTGATAAGCCTGCTTTGCTGGAGTATATCATCGCCGCGCTGAAAACGGGCACGGCTGATGCCTCGGATGTGGTACCAGGCCATCTGACCCGGCACGCGCAGTTCAGTGAAGGCACCGCCGATGTCAGCTTTTATGCGAACGGTGAAGTGCTTATGAAATGGCTCGAAGAGTCGCTCACCGAGTTGATGAAAAACGGCAAATCCCAGATGCCGATTGATCCCAAGGCCATCTTTGACGCGCTTGGCACCAAGGAGTTTCAGTCACTCGGCTTCAGCATGGATCTGAGCGATACTCAGTCGCGGATCGACATCGCCTTGTTGCACCCTGAAAAGCCGACTGGTTTGATTTCCCTCCTGCGTGGTAATCAAACGGAGGTAAACCTGCCTGCCTTTGTGCCAGTTGATGCCCTGAGCGCTCAGGTCATGCGACAGAGTCTGGAGGCCGTTTATGATGGCCTGCTGGGCATGGTCAATAAACTCGGCCCCATGGCCATGATGGCGACGATGCAGATCAGCCAGGTGGAACAGCAGATGGGTTTTAAAATCAAAGAAGATCTCTTCGGCAGCCTTGATGATGAATACGTGCAAGCCAATGACGGTACGGCTGTGGCTTCGAGTCAGGTCATGGCCATCAAGGTCAAAGACCGTGCCAAACTCGTCGGTGCTCTTGATGGTCTGAAGCGTTTTGTCGGTCAGGGTTTTGGCGCTGCTTTTGATGAGAGCGAGTATCTCGGCTACACCATCAATACCTTCAAAGCCAGCCAGGCGACAGCCGCGGGTGCTGCTTCCACGGAGGTCGCCTACTGCCTCACGGAGGACTATCTTCTCTTCAGCACTGGCAAACAAGATTTGCTGAAAAAAATCCTCTCCCGCATGAAGGACCCTAGCGGCCCCAGCATCTGGGACAGCGCCCGCACTCAGGAGCTGATCGCCATGCTGCCCAAGGGCTATGTCGGCGTCGGCGTCTCTGATGCCAGCAAGCAACTGCTGACTGTGATAGATGCGCTGACCGCCTTGCAGGAAAAAACTGCGAGCAAAAAAAAGGCACCGGTTCTCAATAAAAAAGGCCCAAGCAAAGGACCGAAGGCTGGTGCGGCGGCAGATGAGTCCGAGGTCAATGGCCCGGCGTCGTGGTTCGATGCGGATGCGCAGCCCTCCGAAGCCATGTTTAAAAAGTACCTCGGCACTGAAGTCGGCGGTAACTATGTGCATCCTGACGCCATCCATTTCCGCACGCTGTCAAAGCCTGTGGAGTGATCAGAGTGGTCCGCACAGTCCTCTGTGCGGAATGCCTGCCCATGACCTAGACCGCACAGAGGACTGTGCGGACCACTTATCACTATGCACCCTTTAGCCCTCGCCCTTCTCGCATCCATTTCCGCACTCGCAGCTGACAGCCTGTACTTCGATGGCCCGGAGGTCGTGAAGCTGGACTGGAATACGGCCTGCCCACGCTCTGCTGACTTCAATGGTGATGGCCTCACCGACATCGTCGTCATTAATCAGGACCGCGCTAGGATCGAGTTCCTGCTACAGCGGAAAGACGGCATCCGCCCCGGCGAACCCGAACGCAGCTCGCGCACTGATCGCTGGAATCCCATCCTCGAAGTATCGCGCCTCGACAAACAACCGCTCGTCATAGGCCATAGCGCCTTCGCTTTGACCGTGGGCGACTGGAATGGCGACAAGCGTCCCGACATCGCGTTTATTACCGATGAAGACAAACTCATCCTCCGCACTCAAGGCACGAAGGCTGGCGACTGGACGCAGAAAAAGGAGTTCATGCTCGACTCCACTGCTGAAGATACCGAATCCCTCATCTCACCCGACCTCGATGCCGATGGCAGAGCCGATCTCGCGCTGCTGACAAACACGCGGCTCATGATCTGGCTCCAGGGCAAAGAAGGTTGGGCCGAGTCCAAAAGCTACGTCCTCGGCCAACCCGGCTGCGGTGGCTTGCGCACGGGAGATCTGAATGGCGACGGCAAAGCGGACCTTTTTTACACCGCGCCTGATGCGGACGCCGTGCTCGTGCGGCTTCAGCAGGATGCCTTCTCGTTTGGCGAAGAATGGCGGCTGGAAACCGAGACCAGCCGCTGCTGGGCGCACCCAATGAAGCTCGGCAAAGACGCCAAAGCAATAGGCCTGGCCTACATCCACGACACCACCGGCATGATCGAGGTGGCAAAGCTCGCCACGGGCGAAGTCGAGCCCAATGCCGACCGCGCCGCCAGCATCCGATACGCCATGCCCGCCAGCGATGCGAAGGGCGGTGCCGTGGCTTTCGGTGACTTGAATGGCGACGGCATCGACGACGTGGTTTTGACCGAAGCCAAAAACGCCCGCCTCTGGTTCTTCGCGGGTGGCAAAGACGGCTCATTCCGCGAAGGCCGCGAGTTTCCCGCGCTAAGCGGCATTGAGACGATCACGATTGCTGATGTCGATGGCGACTCGAAGGTCGAACTCATCGTCCTCAGCCCCGGCGAGAAATCCATCGGCCTCGCCCGCTGGCAAAAGGATCGTCTTGCCTACCCAGAAGTCATTTATCAAAGCACAGACACGCTGCTCACCCTCACGACCGGCAATGTCACTGGAGACAAAACCACCGCCATCCTCGCGCTCGCGGAAGTGAAGAGCAAAGTCAGCCTCGTCAGTCTGAAATGGAGCGCTGCGGACAAGAAATTCACCCCCTCCACGCAGGAGCTCATCAGCAGCCCGAGTAAGCCGAACGCCATTCGTGTCGTCGATGCCAATCAAGATGGCCGTGGCGATCTCGCGCTGTTTTCCACGCTCGTGCCAATGCAGATTCTGCTCAGTCAGACCAACGCGAAAGCGCCCTTCAAGCGCGCCGAGGGCCTGCCGGATTCCCTCGTGAACAAACTCACGCCCGTCGCCCTCACCGCCGCTGATGTGAATGGCGATGACAAGGCTGAGATCATTGTCGCCAAAGACCAACTCGCTCGCGCCTTCCTTGTCGGAGCCGATGGCAAAGCCGTCACTGTTGAGCAGTTCAATGCGCCAGATTCCAGTTCCCAGCTCAGCGCCGTGTTTGTCACAAAGACTGCCGAAGGCAAGGCGCGTGTCCTGCTTGCCGACAGTGCGCAAAAGAAGCTCCACGAAATGAGTTCCGGCACCGATGGCGTCTTCCGCGCTACCCACACGCACGCACTGTCATCACTCAGCGCCGAGCAACTGCACCTCCTTGGAGACAAACTGCTCGTCATCGGCAAGACTAGTTTCGATCTCACTCCACTCTCGGGCAGCGCATTGCGGCTGGAAACCATCGTCTCCTTCGACTCCGAGCTCAAAGACACGAAGCCATCCGATCTCATTCCCGCCGCCTTCTCCGGCCTCGGCACCGATGACCTCGTTCTCGTCGATTTCAACGCTAGCCGCGTGCTTGAGTTCTTCCAGCCCACGGAGAAAACACCCGCCGAATGGCAGAGCGCCATGTACTTCCGCATTTTTGAGACCGATCCACATTTTCGGGGCAAAAGCGGCCGCGAAAATGAACCTCATGACTACACAGCCCTTGATTTGAATGCCGACGGCAAGCTCGATCTAGCCCTCCTAGTGCATGATCGCTTGTTGATCTATGTGAGGAAGTGAATTTCATGTTTGGCCGCCGGAATAGGCATTGAATTCTGGCTTAACAGCAGTGAGCTGACTATACCCGTCGCCATTTTTGGAAGCATTCGATAGCTTCGTATTCGGCGAGACCGAGGGCGTCGTAGTTACGGGCGTTTTGTTGGTTGGACTCCGGGGAGGTTAGCTC
>CANHTV010000371.1 GCA_947463285.1 Verrucomicrobiaceae bacterium
CGTTGAGCCGCCTTATCAATACGGTGACGTACTGTTCTTCCTTAGCAATGCCACGGGTGACGCCGACCAGTCATGCGTTCACCTTGCTGATAACTTGGTTTACACCAAAAACGGCCGTAATCTGCTCTCTCCATGGCTGATCATGAAGCTGGAAGATGTGAAGAAAATCTACCTTTACCGTGGTGATGGACGCGTTCAAGGCTTCCGCAAGAAGCCCGATCAGAAGTAAGTCTAAGACAGCTCGACGATCACCTCGATCTCAATCAGCGCGCCCAGTGGCAAGCCTGCAGCTGCCACAGTAGAGCGGGCTGGTTTATGTCCGCCAAAGGCCATTTCAAAGATCGGGTTCACCTTCGGAAAATCCGCCATTTCTTTGAGAAACACGGTGGCTTTAACCACACGTCTGAAATTGCTGCCCTGAGATTGCAGAAGAGCTTCGATATTACTCAAGACTTGCCTTGCCTGGCCCTCGACGTCCTGTACTTCGATCTTGCCTGTAGCTGGGTTGATCGGGATCTGGCCTGAGCAAAACAGCAGACTGCCTGAGCGCACAGCCTGGGAATAAGGACCGACAGCAGCGGGGACATTGGGAGCGTTATTGATGAGTTCCATGACTGCTCCCTTTGACTGAGATCGGCGGCACGGTCAAGACCGGCATTATCCGAGCGCCAGATGCCCTAAGGCAAGCAAGCCGTAATAGGTGTATTCGGGATCAAGAATGTCATCGGCCCAATTACCATGAAATCCACCCGCCGCGCTCCAGAGCGAGTCGATGAAATCAAGGCAGGGCTCCTTCACCCTGACAATGGCTTCGGCCTGATTTGACAAGGCATGAAGCGCCACCGCCGTCGAGAGCAGATCAGGCAGCGGAGCACCGGGAACGGCTAAAAACCCCCCCACAGGCAGGCATTGACGAACCAACCATTCCACGCTGGCGGCTGGCGCAGGGATCTGCATGTGACGATAAAGAGACAGCATGGCAGAAGTAGCCGTCGTCGAGCCGATGCTTAAACCTGGCTCATTCGACCAGGCACCATCTGGCGTCTCCAGACTGTCCATGCAGCGGGCAATGTTGAGAGGGTCCGGCGGCAGCAGGCCGAGATCCTGATAGCAGCCCCAGGCGATCAAGCAGCCATAAGCGCTGCCGTTTTTACGACTGGGAGCCTGATGGTAGCCTCCGTCTGGCGTGCGGTAGGCTTCGATCCGAGACGTCAAATCTTGTTTCAAAGCCGGTGAGATGACTTCATTCATACCAGCCAGACAGCGAGCCAGACAGCAGAGATGGACAAAATCCAAGCCCTCGCCGGAGGTAAATCGACGCAGCCAGTTTCGTGTCGCATCCAGCGGCGTCGAATCTTGCAAGGCAATCAGGCCTTCGATGCCAAAAACCGAATAGTACAAATCAGGCTTATCCCCGCGATCCATGAAGCCGCCCTCGGGATGCAGACGGGACTTGAAAAAGTCAGCCACCAACGGTGCCGACTCCCCCAACAATTTCGGAGCCAGACGCGCCACCTGGAGCATTTCGAGACGAAACGACATCGGCTCAGAGTTTCTCCGGGGTCTGAAGCAGCTGTGCTAGACGAGCCAGCAGACGCCCGGCGCCGCCGCCATCCAGAATGCGGTGATCAAAGCTCAGCGTAAGCTCCGCTTCAGTGACAGGAATGAATTGATTCACCTCATCACTCCAATGTGGCACCTTGCTGCCAGCCCCGAGACCGAGCACGAGATTTTGCTCAGGCAATGGGATCGGCGTGGCCCAGACGATGCCAAAGGTGCCGAAATTCGTGACCGTAGCGATACCAGGACGATTCATATCATGCGGCAAACGGCGTGATCGTGCCTGCTCCACCAGCTGGTTGTAAGTAGGCACGAGCTTGACCAGCGGCGTTTTATCCACCTCACGCAGCACTGGCACGAGCACGCCGTCATCCACCTCCACCGCAAACCCAATATCAATGGCGCGAGGATGAACGATACGACTACCAATCAGGCGGCCCGCTACCGCCGTGTTCTCGGCCAAAGCCAACGCCAACGCGCGAATAATATAGAGAGCAGGTCCAGGCTTGGGATCACTGCGGCGGCGATGGGCCAGCAAGGCATCCAACATCACAGGACTGCCCACTGTGGCCAGCGGGCGGCTCCAGCTGCGACGCATCGAATCCGCCACGGCGATCCGCATCGGTGAGGCGGGTGTAATGCGGTGTTGCTCTAGGCTGCGTAGGAAATTTTCAAAGTCCTCCACGGTCACACGGCCTCCAGCTCCCGTGCCTGCGATTCCAGCCAAATCAGAGGCATTCAGCCCGAGCTCAGTCATGCGGGCACGCATTCGTGGTGAGATGTAGCTCGCCCCAGTCGCGCCCGCAGGCACCGGCAAACCACCAACCACAGGCTCAACCTTTGGCTGGTAAGACGTGATGTTGTCTTCCTGATCAAACTGGAAGTGAACCGAATCCGCCGATGGCATCGTTTCTCGTGGCGGAATGACCGGCTGAGTCACCTCAGTAAACCCCAAAGCTGAGGCATCTTCCTCTGAAATCTCAAAGCTCGCCAGCGTAGAACCCACGGCATAGCTGGTCTGCACCTGACCAGTGATTTGCAGCAAGCGACCCGCACAAGGTGAACTCACAGCCATCGTGGCCTTGTTTGTCTCCACCTCAAATAGATCTTCACCAGCTTCGAGCTGGGCTCCGGGCTCTACAAGAATGCGCACAAGCGTGGCTTCGGCGATGGATTCGCCCAACTGCGGCATGATGATAGGAATGGTCGGCATGAGAAGAGCGAATGAGTGACGGCTGAGACGCACTGAGTCAAGGTCTCAGCATCACCTCTTTCACATCCCTTGCACTCACTTTGCTTGCACCTGTGCAGGGCTTGTGGCTTCATCCGCACATGTCTTCCCTGCCTACGAATGTCACCGAGCTCTGTCAGGCCCTCGTTCGCATCCCCTCTGTGAACCCCGATGGTGATCCCGGCACGGACCAGACCGGTGAACATGCCTGTGCGGAGTTTATCGGCGAATTTCTGCGAGCTGCGGGTGCGGAGGTCTTCCTGGATGACGTCGAGCCGGACAGGCCGAATGTAATCGGTCGTTTTACGTCCGAGCCGAGCCCTGATGGCAAAGCCAAGCCGCGTATTTGCTTCGGCCCGCACACAGATACCGTCAGCGTCGGAGGCATGACCATCGCCCCCTTCAGCGGTGAGGTGCGTGACGGCTGCGTCTGGGGCCGTGGAGCCAGCGATACGAAAGGCCCCATGGCCTCCATGCTCTGGGCTTTGCATGAAACTCGCCACCTCATCCCGACACTGCCCGTGGAGATTCATTTTGTCGGCTTCATGTCCGAAGAAAGCGCCCAGCTCGGCTCCCAGCATTTCGCCAAAAACCATGGGCCTTATGACCTCGCCATCGTCGGTGAACCCACCTCACTGAAAACCGTCTTCAAACACAAAGGCTGCCTCTGGGCTGACATCCACACACAGGGCATCGCCGTGCATGGAGCCACCCCAGAGCTGGGCGTCAATGCCATCGTCAAAATGGCTGCCATCGTGCATGGGCTGGACACCACCTTCAGGCAGCAACTTATCGACCTTGGCGGCACCGATGAATGGCTCGGTGCCAGCACGATTAATCTCGGCATGATCCGGGGTGGCACACGCTCAAACATCGTCGCAGACCACTGCACACTCCGCGTCGATATGCGTACAACGCCCGGCCTCATCCGAGCTGGAGGAGCACTTGCCGTGCTCACCCGATTTGTTCACCAGATCGACCCCACGGCCACCATCCAGCCTCTGCCGGAAACCTTTCCGCTCGATACCGATCCGGCGAATCCCTGGGTGCAGAAGCTCATCTCCTGTGGCGCAGAGCTTACCGGCGCGCCCTGGTTCTGCGACGCCGCTTTCCTGGCCATCGCAGGCACACCCGCCATAGCCATTGGCCCGGGCAGCATCGCACAGGCACACACGAAGGATGAGTTCATCCGCATTCAAGACCTCGAAGACGGCGCGGCCTTCTTTACTCGGTTCATCCAGCAGCTTAGCCACTAAACCCATAGCTGTGAAAAAGTGGTTCTGGCCTCTCTTGGGGATCATCTGCCTTTTTAGCATCCCTTGGCTTGAGCGCCTCTTTATCAAGCCAGTCACCTGCTCCACCTGCCTGCCGCTTCCAGACCTCAGTCAAATAATGCTCCCCAGCTCCAGCCCGCCGCCTTCCGCTGTTTGGGGGCAACTCTCTGTCCAGCAACGCCTTGATTACATCCATCAGCAGGTGCAGCCCAGCTTGGAAAC
>CANHTV010000372.1 GCA_947463285.1 Verrucomicrobiaceae bacterium
AGGCGGGATGCTTCAGCTCGAGCTGTCGCGCATGAAGGCAGAGGCGTTTGATGCCAAACTGCTGACGCAGGCGGCGGTTCATGTCGAAGTCCCCATACACATCATCACCAACCAGCGGATGCTGACGCGTCGCAGCCTGAACGCGGATCTGATGCGTGCGGCCGGTGATGAGGTCGATGTCGATCCATGAGACACGCTGCTGGGCATGATGGGACTGCACCTCCATGTGCAGCTCCGCATTGGGCGGCCTGCCTTTCAGCACGGTGGTGCGCACGCGGCCTGCGGCACGGTTTGTCACCAGATGATCCAGCCAAATCTCCTGTGGAGGCAGACTACCGCGAACGAGGGCTGAGTAATGTTTTCTCACGCTGCCCTGCTCGAAAAACGCACGGCATTGATCAGCGCTGCGCTCATCCAGAGCGGCCAGCAGCACACCCGAGGTATCCTGATCCAGACGATGGATGAGCCAGACCTTGCCCGCCGGTCCCTCAAAGCAGCGCTGATCCAGATCATAGCGGCCCTCAAAGGCACAGCGGATTTTGGGATCACTACGAAAGCTGTTTGGATGCGAGAGCACACCCGCAGGCTTGTTGACGATCACGATGAAACGATCCCGATGTAAAATGGGGCAGCTGGTGATGTCAGCAGAGGCGTCAGGCATGATCAAAGAAGGTCTTGCGTTATGGCCGTGAGATGGGCTGCCGACAAGTCGTTCGTTGCGTAAACATTTCAGGTATGCTAGCAAAAATCATGGACCCAAGCATCTTGCAAGCAGGCTGATGCACGCAAGATTGAAGCTTCGACAAGCCATGGCTTAAACCCGGCCGTGAGCACCGTCGCATCTCAGTTTATGAAAAGAAATCTCCTCACCAGCACTGTCCTCTGCCTGCTTGGCACCCTAGCTCATGCCGATGTCAAAATGCCGACGCTGTTTGCCGATCATCTGGTGCTGCAACAAGGCAAGCCCGTACCCGTGTGGGGATCGGCGGCGGCAGATGAAGATGTAACCGTGAGCTTCGCCGGGCAGACGCAGGTGACGCGGGCTGATCTTGACGGCAAGTGGCGCATAACGCTGAGTCCGCTCGTCGCGAATGCCACGCCGCAGGAGATGGTGATTAGTGGGAAGAACACCGTCACTTTGAAAAACTTATTGGTCGGCGAGGTCTGGGTCTGCTCAGGCCAGTCAAACATGCAATGGACCGTCAGCCAGGCGGCGAATGCAGATCAGGAGATCGCTGGAGCCAACTTCCCTCAGATCCGCATGTTCAATGTCGAGCGTGCCACATCCATGGAACCGGCCACGGATGTGAAAGGCAGCTGGCAGGAGGCCAACCCCGCGAACACCGGCAAGTTTTCCGCCGTGGCCTACTACTTTGGCAGGCATCTGCATCAGGTGCTGAAGGTGCCGGTGGGTCTTATCAACACCTCCTGGGGCGGCACGCGGGTGGAGGCCTGGACCAGCCGTGAATCCCTGGAAGAGCGCCCCTGCGCCGCGCAGATGCTCAGTGACTGGGATGACATCCGCCAGGAATGGAATGCGGAAGCTGAGAACGCCAAATTTGCAACCGCCAAGGCTGACTGGCAGGCGCAGGTAAAGAAATTGCACGAGGAAAACGCCAAGCTGCCCGCTGACCAGAAAAAGAAAGCACCACCAGCACCACGTCCCTCGGATGATCCCCACAAGACACCGCATCACCCGGCGGTGCTTTTTAACGCCATGGTGGCACCACTGATCCCCTACGCGCTCCAGGGCTCCATCTGGTATCAGGGCGAGTCTAACCAAAAACGCGCCTTTCAATATCAGGAGCTGCTGCCCAACATGATCAATGACTGGCGCACACGCTGGAATGACGAATTCAGCTTTTACATCGTACAGCTCGCCAACTTTGGAAACGGTCAGCCCATCGCTAAGGACGCAGGCGTGGCCGACACCTGGGCGGAGCTCCAGGAGGCACAGTATCTCACCGCCATCACCCTGCCAAAGACCGGCCTGGCGGTGATCAATGACATCGGCGAGGAAAAAGACATTCACCCCAAAAACAAACAGGAAGTGGGTCGCAGGCTCGCCCTCTGGGCGCTGGCGAAGGATTACGGTCGAGCAGATACCGTCCACAGTGGCCCGATGTATAAAAACTCCGTCATTGAAGGCGACCAAGTGCGGGTGCAGTTCGACCACATCGGCGGCGGTCTGAAGACTCGCAATGGCGACGATCTAAAGCATTTCCAGGTCGCTGGAGCCGATCAAAAATGGGTGTGGGCACAGGCCAGGATCGAGAACAACGAAGTCATCGTCTCCAGCCCTGAAGTCCCGAATCCTGTTGGCGTGCGTTATGCCTGGGCATCCTGGCCAGAAGGAGCCAATCTGATCAATGCCGAAGGCCTGCCAGCCAGTTGCTTCCGCACCGATGAATTCATCCCCAGCACCCTCGGTATCGTCTCACCTTTCCAGGAAATCATGAAGGCTCAGGCGAAGTAGCATTTCTCAAAGCAGCGTGCTGTCGTCCTGACGATCTAGGCGGCCGATCTTCTTTTTGACGATCTCCAAATTCACCGTCATCTCATGCAGGGCTTTCAGGCTGTCGGCCATGGTTTCTCTATCTTGAAGATGCGGCAGGGCGGGATGGATCTTCATCATCTGAAGGGCGATGGTTTTGGCAGCATCACGGATCTGCTGAATGGCTTCGGGGCGTGTCATAGCGCAGAGAGTGCCCAGTGAGAGGCCTGTCTGCAAGATCGCTTTGCTGAGTTGTCATTCCCTATCAGGCAGTCTATGTGGTGCTGACATGGACCTGCGGCATTTGCGATATTTTCAGGCGGTGGCTGAGGAGCAGAGCTTCTCCAGCGCGGCGCGGCGTCTTCACATCGCCCAGCCAGCGCTTTCCCGTGCCGTGCAGGAGTTGGAGCATGAACTGGAAATGAAGCTGATCGACCGCAGCCGCCGCAGCTTCACCCTGACGCCGGCAGGCGCAGTACTGCTGACGGAAACATCGCTGATTTTGGAGAGGCTGGAGGAATCCATCCGCCGGGTAAAACGCACCGCACAGGGCGAGGAGGGGGAGCTACGCCTCGGCTACATCGGGCCGCCCACGCAGCCCTTTCTCGGTCGTCTGCTGCATGAATACCGGCGGCGTTTTCCCAAAGTCTCCGTGCATCTTGAGGAACGCACGCCCGAGCGCGTCTGGGAAATGGTGGCCAAAAGTCGCCTCTCCGTAGCGCTCACACGTCCGCTGCCCGGTCAGGGTGAGAAAGCGCTGAGCACACTGCTGCTGAGGAAGGAACCTCTGGGCATCGTAGTGCCTGAGAGCCATCCTTTGGCGAAGAAAAAATCCATCCCTTGGAAAACCTTGGCTTCTGAGCCGCTTATCGTGCTGGCCCGGCGTGAAGGTGTGGGACTTCATGATGAAATACTCGCCGCCTGTCGCGATGCAGGCTTCACCCCGCGCATTGCTCACAGTCCCAGCCTGATGGACACCGTACTTCGTTATGTCGAGGCAGGTGCCGGCATCGGCATCGCTACCGACAGCGTCGCGGCCTCCCTCATGCCTGCGGGCCTGCGTTACATCTCCGTCACACCCACCTGCACCGTGCCGCTCGTCATGGCCTGGGACCCTGAAGATGATTCACCCGCCGTGCGTGCCTTTCGGGATCTCGTCAGCGAGTGGCTGGGAAGTGGGCAGATGTGGGAGTTGGGGCAGGAAAATGACGAATGACGAATGACGAATGACGAATGACGAATGACGAAGCACCAATGACGAAATAATGACGAAGGCCTAATGATGAAGCCACGGGGAGAGCGCCCGCTTCTTGCTTACAAGCTTAGGGTCGGATTTAGGCATTCCTTCGTCATTCGGATTTACTCATTCGTCATTCCCCCGCCCCTACCCTCTCACAGAAAGCGCCTCACGCGGCGAGTGCTCTGTCAAAATCTTCGAGGCACTGACCTCCACCAGGCTTTCGCGGCCGAGGAACTCCATCAGGACCTTCACCCGCTCTTCGCCGCTGTGGATGCTGTTCACCACGCCTTTGAGGCCGCGCATCGCGCCTTCAGTCAACTCCACCGTATCGCCCACCTTCAGGTCGACGTGGATCTCCTTGATCACCTGCCCGTCCATCTCCTGACGGATCATTTCGATGACCTCATCTGCCACAGGCGTCATCTGACCGCCAAAATCCACCACGCGGATCACATTCTGCGAGTGCTTCACCGCACGGATGGAAACAGACGGTATGAATCGGGCGAAAAAGTAACTCGGAAACAGCGCCTCCACGAACCACACC
>CANHTV010000373.1 GCA_947463285.1 Verrucomicrobiaceae bacterium
CCATGAAAGAGTGATCACACGCCAGAAATCCAGCAATGACAGAGCAGCAATGAGTAGGCTGGAGAAGGCAAGAATCCTCAACAGCAGACGACGACCATCATCACTCAAATTCTGCCCCAAGGCCGACCATAGCCAGCCGATACCGCAGAGCATGATCAGCCAGCCTTCCAATGTGGTGAGGATTTCCGGCGTGTAAGTGCTGGGTAGTTTGACCGACCACTCATGGATCAGCAGCGTGCGCCACTCAGGAAAGGTGCCAAACCAACCCGCAGGCAGAAACCCAAGCGCAGGCACCACGGCCAGCGCCAACAAAGCCCCCGCAGGAAGCGCGCGTAGTCTGAAACGTGGCGGAGCCATGATTAAACAGAGCCCCATCATGACCATCAACAGCCCAAGCGAAGGCATGTCACTTGCTCCGCCTACGAGAACGCCAAGTCCAGCCGTCAGACCGTAAAACCAAGCTCGTGGATGCCTGCGATCTCCCACCTCAGTGGAGATCTCATTCTCATGAATATCCTCCGCTGAGTTTTCGCCCTCATGTGGAGCTACATCGACAGTTTTATCTTCAGCTTCAGAGTTGGCAGCAGGTTCAGCGTTCATGAATCAGCCACAATTGAGGTTTGCGCTGGAGTGATGAAATCTGGCAACGCTCCCCAGCGCTCCAGACTTCGTCTGAAAAGGCTGGTGAAAACATCAGCTCGATTAAACCAGTCAGACTCCAGACCACCGTGTCGAGGACAATATAAAATCGCCTCCACACTCGTATCAAGACGCAGTCTGACGGGTGTGGACAGCGGTGAAGGCCCTGTTTCAAAACCGATCCAGCGAAAACGATGCCGAAGCACCTCGCTAAACTCTTCCAAATTGGCGCACTTTTCGACATCAAACTCCAAGACCCTAGCATGAATGCGGATGTGCTCCAATCGACGGCGTCTTTCCAATGCTGAACGAATCTGCTCTCGCAACTTGGACCAACTGCGTACGTAACCGAGATAGCGAGCGGCGCCGATGGCTAGAAGAAACAGCACAGCACCGGCCACTGGCAATGCCACACCTTTAGTGAGCAAAATACTGATCCCCACCAAGCTCAGAACCAGACAAACCGAATACATCGCCACCAAGGCACGCCCTTTACTGTAGCCGAGCAGAATGAGGCGATGATGGATGTGCTCAGCATCAGCACTAAAAATGGGCAGACCACGAATGCTGCGCCGTAGAATTGCAAAAGCCGTGTCCAAAATAGGCACCCCTAGAGCAATGATGATCACAAGCAAGGCCGCGATGACCGAGCCTTTTTGCGCACTCTTCAGCGAAACCGACGCCACGAAAAAACCGATCAAATAGGCGCCGCCATCCCCCAGGAAAATCCGAGCGGGCGGAAAGTTGAAAAACAAAAAGCCAGTCAGTGCCCCGGCCATCAAAACAGATAGCAGCATGACCTCCGGGTGATAACCCACGAACCCTACGAAGGCCAAAGTGAGGCACAAAAACAACCCGAAGCCACCAGCCAATCCGTCCATGCCATCTATGAGATTGATGATATTTGGAATGGCCACCAGCCAGAAAACCGTAAACGGCAGGCTCCACCAGCCCAGGTCTAGAATTCCTTCACCAAATGGATTGCTCAACATGTCCACGGAGACCCCCAACGAGTAAAGAATCAGCGCAACCCCGATCTGCCCGATGAGTTTCACGCGTGCTCCCAGCGCCTTCAGATCATCAAAAAAGCCGACACTGAAAATCAGGCTGTTGCAGATTAGTAGTGGTAGGTATTCGGAGTCACGAACTCTCCCCAAATACAGCATGACTGTCACCCCCAAGACCATCGCCAGAAAGATCGGCAGACCGCCCAGTCTGGGGATGGGTTTTTCATGCTTTTTCCGGCGACCATCCGGTGCATCCAAACCTAGCGTGCTTTTTCTGCGGATGATGTATATGACGCCAATCGTGCTCAGCACTAAAGCCAGCAGGTAATAGCCGAGCAGCTCCGGTATCAGCGGCATCGCTGGTGCAGGGGGCCCCATCTGGGCGGCGGTAGAACTGGCGTTGTCTATCATGAAATTAGGGTCCATCCGGCGCAGGTCCCCTGCCCTGCCGCAGCAATCACGTCGATCAACCGCGGGCGCAAGCGTGTCTGTGAAAACTCCTCCGCCACACGCCTGCTTTCTTCAGAGGGTGGCAGGGCACCAGTCTCAGCTGACTCTTGTAAAACAGCCACCAACCCAGCGACATCACCGTGACGACCCAGACGTGCGTAGCGTTTGTCCGGTAAAACAGCCGCCAGATCAGCCAGATGACAGCGCTCAGGCCCGAGGCCCAAGAATGGCAGGCCCAAAGCAAGGATGTTGTAAATTTTGCAGGGATGCACGATGCCGACATAGGGCGAACCCATCACCACCAAGTGCAGATCAGCCGAAGATAGGGATGCCGAGAGCTGATCCTTCGGCTGGTAAGGCAGACAGCTGATGTGGCTCAGCCCACGCGCCGCAGCAAAGGCCTTCACCTTCCCATGTTCACTACCGCCACCCACAAAAAGAAAATGCAGAGTCTGATGTGAAGCTAGCTTTTCAGCCGCCTCCAGCACCGTATCAAGAGGATGGCACGGGCTGTGATTGCCGGAATACATCACCACAAATTTGTCCTTCAGGCCATGTTCAGCACGGAAGGCTTCGCGTCCAGCCACATCCCACCGCACGGCGTCATCATGCGACCAAGGCGCATCCACATGGATAACATCCTCAGGAACACCCTTGGCCCGCAGGCGCTCCGCCATGAAGCGATCCAAGGCCACGATGCGCGCCGCGCGATGAAAGCTCCATTTTTGCAGAATAGTCATGAAGCGCTCAGGCAAAGCACCAGCTTTCAGCCAACCCGCGACCACAGCTTCATCGGGATTCAAATCCATCACCCAGGGCACCACGGCACCACCTTTGAGGAATGCCATCAGGGTGCCTAGCGATGAAATCAGCGGCGGCGAAGTCAGGCAGACAGTCACATCAAAACGCGGTAGCTTCAGCAGCGTCAGCGTCGCATTGATCCAAAACGTGGCGAAGTCCACAAACCGACGCCACCGAGTCTTTTTACCCAGGCCTGGTGTCCAGATGCGATGGATCTCGATGCCGCTCCAAGTTTCATGAACAGGGAAGCGACGCTCGGGATTATCGTAGCCTCGGCTAGAGGAAACCGCCACGACCTCATGCCCCGCCTCCGCGAGACCCAGGGCCAAGTCTGTCAAATGCTGTGCCGAAGAGACATGGTCAGGATAGAAACACTGATTGAGAAGCAGAATCCTCATGCCTAAACGGAGAGTAAAAAGGTCAGTAGCTGTAAGCGCTTAGAGCGACTTCCGGCCAGTAACGATCTCGTCGTAGATCCAGGCGTAGGTTTTCTCCATGCCATCACGCAGACGAGTGGCAGGCTCCCAGTCAAACACCTGCTTGATCAGAGTATTGTCGCTGCTGCGGCCATTCACACCCTTTGGTGCATCCAGCTTGTAGCTGCGATTCAGCTTCACTCCGGCGATTTCCTCCACAATATCCACCAGTTGATTGATGCTCACCATTTCAGCACTGCCGATGTTGATGGGCTCGATGTAATCACTGTTCGTCAGCATCTGCGTGCCATAGACACAATCGGTGATGTACATAAAGCTGCGGGTTTGCTCACCCGTGCCCCAGATGTCGATCTCATGCTTGCCACTAAGCTTGGCCATCGCCACCTTGCGGCAAACCGCTGCCGGAGCCTTTTCACGACCACCATCCCAGGTGCCGAAGGGGCCATAGACATTGTGGTAACGAGCCACGCGCGCCTTGAGGCCGAAGTCCTCGCGGAAGTGGCGGCACATGCGCTCAGAGAAAAGTTTTTCCCAGCCGTAGCCATCCTCAGGCAGCGCAGGGTAAGCATCTTCTTCCTTCAGGGCCGGCACATCAAACTCCTTCTGCTTGTCGCCATTATAAACGCAGGCACTGGATGCGTAAAAAAAGCGCTCCACACCCGCATCACGAGCTGCCATGCACAGGTGAGTATTGATCAGCACGCTGAGCATGCAGAGCGCCTTGTTGTTTTCGATAAAGCCCATGCCTCCCATGTCCGCGGCCAGATTATAGAGAGTGTGAGCACCATGAGCAGCCTTCACACAGGCGTCTTTTTCCTGGAGATCCAGAACCAGGTTCTCCACATCATCAAAACGTTGATACCAATGCTCAAAGGGCTTTTGATCGACGGCACGGATGCGGGTGTATCCTTGAGCACGTAGATCGGCTACAAGCGC
>CANHTV010000374.1 GCA_947463285.1 Verrucomicrobiaceae bacterium
CGGGGTTTTTCGGGCATTGGAGCAAGGGGCTGAATGCTGCGGCGGACTTCGATCGATGGTTTCTGAATTTGCTGCCGCGAGCAGAGCCTTTTGTGACCAATACGGGCGGTTATACGACCCTAAACTTCATCCCATCTCTAGCGACGATGCTTGGTGGTGCCATTGCGGGCCGGTTCTTGCTCACGAGCCCGTGCAGCCCTCAGCATAAATGTGGACGGCTGCTGGCGGTGGCGGTGGTTTGCCTACTTCTTGGAACCGTTATCGGAATTGTTGGGTGCCCGATTGTGAAGCGTATTTGGACGCCATCCTGGGCTCTGCTCAGTGGTGGCTGGGTTCTGGTGATGCTCAGCTTCTTTTATTGGCTCGTCGAAATCGCAGGCCAGCGGAAAATCGTGTTTCCTTTTGTCGTGGTTGGCATGAACAGCATCTTCATCTACGTCATGCACAGTCTTGCCGCCGGCTGGATTCGCGAGCAGCTCGCCAAGCACGGCATGGGTGCTGTCTTTGCCTCCGAGTGGGGGCCGGTAATTGAGCGTTGCAGCGTGCTTGCGGTGCTTTGGCTGTTGTGTTTTTGGCTTTACCGCCAGCGCGCTTTTCTACGCATCTGATCTTACGCCAACTCTGCGGTGTCATAGACGATCACTCGCTCAAAGAAGGCTTTGCAGTTGTCCACGAAGCGTTTGTGTTCGGGGCAGTCTTTTTGGTAAAACTCATGTTCCTCCATGGTCTTGAAGGTCAGGCTTAGACTGTAGCTGAAGCTGTGATCTGTGACTGGGCGGACTTCTGTCGCGGCAGGTTTGCCGACTGAACCTGCTACTACATAGCTGATCTTGGGCAGCAGTTTTAGCTCGGATTCAAAAGTGGTCACCTGCTCGGTGGTGAGATCGTTTTTGAGCCAGAAATAGACGTTGTGAATCATGGGAGCGCAGCATTGGCGTGACCGGCTGGCACTGCAAATCCGAAGTTCGGTTTACTCAAGCCGCACTCGCAGTGTCGGTGGGGCATTGCGTGTATTTTCCTTGCTGGCAAAGGCATGAGCTAGCCCGTTGCGTGACATCTCATCTGTCTCACGGCAGAGAATGAGAGTGAGCAGTCCATTGCTGTCCTGTCTCAGTGACTCAGTGAGAGCCTCGCCTTTGATGGAAAACGAACCCCGCGTGCTGCCTTGCGGTACGATGAATCTGCCCACGAGCTTTGTCTGCTGAGCCATGGGCACTGCTCTTTGCTCAGAGCTTGCATCATGTGCGGGTGCATTTCTCCAGGTTATTTCAGCTTCTGACCACTGATCTTGAGATTCTTCCGTGAGTGCATAGACGGCAAAAGTGGCGTCAGGCACCAGGGATGCAAAGCCTAAGTCGCTCGGTTCTAAATGAATCACAAACTCAGCCTCTGCGACGCGTTTGCCCAGAAAGCGTGAGAGGTCAAAGGCCATGTAAGCTTTGCGATCTAGTTTCATATCATGCGAGGTACGCTTCACCCGCAGAAAGGATTCTTTACCTGATACCTCGATGCTTGGGTTCGATTGTATCCAGCTGTCTTTGCCATTGCCAAAAGCTGTTGTCACCGCCTGCCAGCCGTCGCCGAGGTCGCGGATGGGGTCAGGCAACCAGCGTCCTGATTCTGGCTGATTATCCTTGTCTGCATCAGGATTTACCGCGCCAGCAAGGAAGTCACCATAGTCCACACGCTGGCCAGCACGCAGTTCTTTGGATTGGCTCTCGCCTTCACGATACACTTCGACGAGGCCCTCAATTACATGCACGAGGCACTTGCCATCTTCACCCGCGCTGACGCCGAAACGTGTGCCCCAGTCCACGATCTTCGTCTCAGGAGTGTGGATCGTGAAACCCTTGGCCTGTGGCGGCACCTCGGCTACTACCGTGCCTTTACGCACGCGGCATTCCATGCCTGAGAGCACCTCCAGCGTCACGGGAGCTTCCAACACCACTTCTGCGCCGCTTTTAAACTTCAGCGTCGCCATGCCCTCCAGCAACTCCAGCATTCCGGGAGGTAGAAGAGCTCCTTCCAATGTGGGCAGGGCACTGTTCCCCCACTTGCAGCAGCGGGCCTTCGCCAGCGTCGCCACGGGGCTGGGATTGTCAGTGAGTAGCCAGACCGCTCCTGCGGCCACTATTGCAGCCGCAGCTGCTGTAAGTAAATGCCAGCTCCAGCTGCGATAAATTTGTGTGTCTTGGGGCGTCGTCCATGCCATGGGCAAGGCTTGCTCGATGTCCATCTCGCGGATCTGTGCTTCCATCATGGCGGTCTCAGCCAGTAGTCGGCGAGCTTCGGCATTGTCACGGATCAACTCGTTTAACTGGGTCTGTTCGTCAGCGTTGATCGCGCCATCACGAGCGCGTTCCCAGAGCTCCAGTAGGTTCCATTGTTCGGCCGGTGTCATGATTGGAGGGATTGTTAGTTAGGCTTCTGCTGCGATTTGCTGCTGCACGCACTCCATCAGGCTCATGCGCACCCGGCTCAGGGCTCGATATACTGCTGCCTCTGTGCGTTTCACCCGTTCCGCGACCTGCTCGATTTCCAGATCTTCGAAATAACGCAGCATGATCAGCTGGCGATGCTCTGTCGGCAGTTTGGCAAGGCAGTGGCGGAGGGCATCATGGCGTTGTGGGATTTCTCCCGCCAGTTCGCTCACAGATGCACCTAGGGCTTCCAGGGAAACTTCGTCCAGCGGCAGATGCTCACGTTTCTTTTGCCTCCGATGCGTGAGGATCTGATGAAACGCCGTCTTTCTTGCCCAGGCCAGAAAGTTTGTGCCCATCTCGAAATCATCAAAGTGCTTCCAAAGCAGCAGCTTCGTCTGTTGGAGAATGTCTTCCGCGGCTGAATCGCGAGGCACCAGGCTGTGAACATAGAGCGAGAGTGCGCGTTCATGCGCCGTTAAGAGTTTGAGGAAATCAGTAGTGCGGTCTGTCATGCATTCGTCAAGGCATCCCAGAACTCAGGCCGGTCAAGACCCTGTTTGGACAGGAAAAGCAGCTTTTAATTCCTTGGTTTCTTTTCACCAAGGAGTGGTAGTGAATAGCCGTATCACTGGCGATCAAAGAAGGACTCTTCTTCGCGGTCACCGACCTTCAGGTAGCGATAGAAGACTTCGAGCTGAAGGGTGCAGAGAACCTGACGATAGATGGGGTTGCCGTTGTCGCCACCGGACGGCCAGTTCGGGCGTCCTGCTTTGAAGCTGCCGTCTGGGTTTTGCGCAGCGAGGATCTGCGGCAGGAACTGCTGATTGTAGAACTTCCACTCATCACCACCGGCCTGGAAGAAGGCCTGGGTGTAGTAATACCAGCAGTAGAGATTGCAGTTTTTGTTCCAGTCCAGCGGCTCGGTTTCGAGAAATTTATGAAGGAATTCAAGCCCTTTCTTGATGGAGGCGGTTCTGCCTTTTCCAAGTGTTTGCAAACCGAGGATTCCCGTGCCTGTGAGGCTCCATTGATTGTAGTGCGCGTCTCGGTTCGGGGCACCAAAGCCTCCATCCTTGGTTTGGGTGCGCTCGATGTAGTCGCAAGTACTGTCGATGGCTTTATGCAAGCCGTCGATTTTGAGGCCGGTGAATTTGGCGGCTTTTAGGGCTTGGTATTGCCAGCCTGCGACGGAGAGGTCTTCGCGTTTGGATGTGGGTTTGCCTTCAGAGACATTTTTGGTGTAGTAATCCCATGAACCTTCAGCTTTGCCGGCATCCTTGGTGTTCTGGCACTTAATGATGAGTTCCACACCTTTGACGAAGGCGTCTCTCATGCCAGGCAGTTCTTTACTGCCGAGACGGGCCAAGGTGTACATCTCACCCAGAGCATAAGTGGCAATGCCGTGCTCGTAGGCTCCTGCGTTGCCTTTGAAGTCTTCCGTGATGGCCCCGTACTCGTTTTTCTTAGACAGCTCGACGAGATACATGATGCCTTTCATGACTGAGTCGCCGTAGAAGGGGGATTCGGGGGTTTCACAGCGTCCAAGGAAGCATAGCAGGGTCATGCCTGTCATCGCAGCTTTGTTGGAGCCACCCCATGAGCCATCCGCGTTTTGTTTGGATTTGAGCCACTCCAGGGAGTTTGAAACGGCACGCTCACACTCAGGGTTACCACCATTCTGCGCCAGCTTTTGAAGACGTTCCTGCGGGGCACAGCGCTGTTTCATCGAAGGCGGCAAGCTGACGAAACCAGCCATCGCGCCCATGCCCATGCCGGTGCCGAAACCACCGCCACTGCCTGCTTTACCAAAG
>CANHTV010000375.1 GCA_947463285.1 Verrucomicrobiaceae bacterium
ATCGACTACCTGCAGCTAAGTGAATTCTCGGTTGTATCAAAACCTGACGCCCCCTTTGAAGTCGATGGTGAACTGGCTCATGGAACGACGCCTGTCGTTTTTAAACAGGCACCGTTTAAGCTGCGCGTGGCCGTTTAAAATCAGCGGAACTTTGATGGTCCGCCACCACTGCGCTTACTAGAAGGACGTTTACCGAAAGAAGACCTGGACCCTTCATCTCGACCAGATGAACGTGGTCTTTCTGAACTGCTGTGTCCACCACGAGACGGGCGTCCAGCAGGTGCAGCACGATCATCGCGCTTGGTTCTTGAAGTGCCTTCAGGACGAACACGTCCACGGCCAGCAGGACGCTCTTCGCGGCTTTCCCGATCTGGACGAGCACGTCCACGCCCGGCAGGACGTTCTTCGCGGTCTTCTCGCTCAGGGCGGGCACGCCGCTCAGCACGACCTTTACCCGGCCCACGCGGTGTACGTTCAGGTTTAGAACGCTCTCTCGTGGATTTGGCTCTCACGGGACGAATGACTTCTTCGTCATCGTCGCTCTCCACTATGGCTACCTTGGCCTTCTCGATACGAGGGGGGCGACCAGTAGTTCCTTCTTGAGAAAAAAATCGTTCGACTTCAGTCGAAGAAAGCTGTTTCCAGCCGCCTTTCTGCAGACCTTTGAGCTCGAGCCAGCCTATACGAGTGCGCGTCAGGCGCTCAACTTCAAATCCTAACTGGTAAAACATGAGGCGAATCTGCCTCTTTAAACCTTGCTTCAGCACCACGTGGCAGCGGTATTCAGTGACCATCCAAGCACGCTCAGCTTTCGCATAGCCTTCTTCAGTCAGCATTCCTTTGACGAGCTTTGCCATCGTCACTTGATCCATGGGCTTGTCCACGATCACCTCGTATTCCTTCTCCGCACCCTTGCTCGGATGGATAAGATGATGGGAAAGATCACCGCGATTGGTCAACAGCAGCAACCCCTCGCTGTCCTTATCCAAACGGCCAACATGATGCAGCGTTTGCAGTGGCTTGGGAAGTAAAGCATAGATCGTCATGCGATCCCGCTCGTCACTACGACTGCATATGTAGCCCCGTGGTTTATTGAGGGCTATCACGACTCCTGTTTCAGCACGAACAGGCTTGCCATCGACATTTACCTGATCGCTCGGCTCGACTTTAGTCCCTAAATCCTTCACCAAATGGCCATTGATGGATACACGGCCTTCAAGAATAAGTTGTTCAGAACCCCGGCGTGAACCGAGGCCGCACTGGCTGAGGAATCGGTTAAGTCGCACAATGATATGTCAGCGGCCAAAACCGCCAGACGTCAGGATTACTCAGACTTTGTTTTTGGCAGGCCAGTAGGAAGGCGACCTTCCTTCCAGAGACCACGAGCCTTGAGGAGCTTGATACGCTCACCGCGCTTAAGAACACTGCGCTTAGTTCCGACGGAACCACCGGATGATTTGAGGCTGCGATGCTGCGACATTAGTTTGAAGAGTAAAAGTTAAAGATGCGAAAAGGGGTGTAGAGAATAGGCTCCAGTGAGGGATGTGCAACCGATTTATTCTCTTGGCGAGTCAGCCTCGTTCCTCGTTGCCATATTCGCCTTATTAGCTCCAGTGCCACCCATGCGCGCCAGCTTGCTAATCTGCCTCATGTCCACTACCACCCTTGCCCAAAGCCTGACCTACCCCGTCACCCGAAAAGACGACAGCATCATCGACGACTATCATGGCACCAAGGTGGCTGATCCCTACCGTTGGCTGGAAGACGACAACAGCGAGGAAACGAAGGCCTGGGTGAAGGCGCAGAACGAGGTAACGTTTGGTTTCCTCAAAGCCATCCCGAAGCGCGAGCAGATCCGCGAGCGCCTGCAAAAAGCCTGGAACTACGAGCGCACCGGCATCCCCTTTGAGCATGGCGGGAAGTGGTTCTTCAATCGCAACTCCGGCCTGCAAAACCAGAGCGTGCTCTATGTCACCGACTCGCTCGAAGCTGAGCCTCGCGTACTGCTCGATCCCAACACACTCTCCAACGAAGGCACCACTTCACTCACCGAGACAGCACCGAGTGAGGATGGCAAATGGCTTGTCTATGGCGTGTCGAAAGCCGGGAGCGACTGGCAGGAATTCCGCGTCAAAGACATCGCCACGGGCAAGGACACGGAGGATCTGATCGAGTGGGTGAAGTTCAGCGGAGCCTCCTGGGCGAAGGACAGCAGCGGCTTTTATTACAGCCGTTATCCGAAGCCGAAGGAAGGTGCCGCACTCACGGAGGCGAACAAAAACCAGACCGTCTATTTCCACAAACTGGGCACCCCACAAACCGAGGACAAAATGATCTACGCTCGTCCCGATCAGCCTGATTGGGGACTGCACGCTTACGTCACCGATGACGGCCACTACCTCACCTACAGCGTCACCCATGGCACCGACCCGAAGAACCGCTTCTTCTACCAAGATCTGAAGCAGGCTGACGCGAAGGTGGTCGAGCTGCTGAATGACTTTGATGCCGCCTACAGCTTCATCGAAAACGTCGGCACCACGTTCTACTTCCACACCGATCTCAAAGCCCCACGCTACCGCGTCATCGCCATCGACGTGACGAAGCCCGCTCGTGAAAACTGGCGCGAAATCATCCCCGAAGGCGCGGACAAGCTCGACAGCGTCTCCTGCGTGGATAGTCAGCTGCTTTGCAAAAGCCTCAAAGATGCCCGCAGCGCCATGGTGGCCTATGATTTGGAGGGCAAAAAGCTCCGCGACATCGACCTGCCCGGCATCGGCACTGTGGGGGGATTCGGCAGCAAGCGCAGCGACAAGATCACGCACTACGCCTTCACTAGCTTTACCACGCCTGGCGCGATCTATCGCTACGATGTCGCCAGCGGAAAGAGCACGCTTTGGAAACAACCGAAGGTCGATTTCGATGTCAGCCCCTACGAGACCACGCAAGTCTTCGTGAAGAGCAAGGACGGCACGAAGGTGCCCATGTTCCTCGTCCATAAAAAAGGCCTCAAGCTCGATGGCAGCAACGCCACGCTGCTCTACGGCTACGGAGGCTTCGACATCAGCCTCACGCCGAACTTCTCTATCGGTCGTGCCATCTGGCTGGAACTCGGCGGCGTCTATGCGCTGGCGAATCTGCGTGGCGGTGGCGAATACGGTGCCGAGTGGCATCTCGCCGGCACCAAGCTGCTGAAGCAGAACGTCTTCGATGACTTCATCGCCTGCGCCGAGTGGCTGCAAAAGGAAGGCTACACCTCGCCGAAAAAGCTCGCCATCATGGGCGGCAGCAATGGTGGATTACTCGTCGGCGCGTGCATGACTCAGCGCCCTGAACTTTATGGTGCCGCGCTGCCCGCCGTCGGCGTCATGGACATGCTGCGCTTCCATAAATTCACCATCGGCTGGGCCTGGAAGAGCGACTACGGCAGCAGCGAAAACACCGACGAATTCAAGGCGATCCACGCCTACTCCCCGCTGCATAACCTGAAGCCCGGCATGCGCTACCCCGCCACCCTCGTCACCACCGCCGACCACGACGACCGCGTCGTCCCCGCGCATAGCTTTAAGTTCGCCGCAAGACTCCAAGAATGCCACGCCAAGGGCGATGAAGCCCCACCTGTCCTCATCCGCATCGAAACCAGCGCCGGCCACGGCGCTGGAACCGCGCTCATCAAAGTCATCGAAGAGACAGCTGACGAATGGGCCTTCCTCTGGAAGCTGCTGGGGATGGAGTAAACGACCTTAACTACGGAACTGTGCCGCGATGAGCTTCGGACTCTCCTGTGACGGCTCATCCTGCGTGAACTAATACCGCCCGCCGATGGCCTGCGTGCCGAGTAGCATGTTGGGCGGCTGCGCGGGGAAAGCGGAGAGCGGGACGTATGGGGCGAAAAATGGGTTGGAAAATGGGGCTGCAAATGGCAAAGTCAGCACCATGACAGCGACACTCGATAAAGCAGGACGCGTGGTTCTTCCCAAAAAGATCCGGGATAAGCTGCATCTCAAGACAGGCGCGGCGTTCAAGATCGAGATCGTGGGAGACAAGATCGAACTGGAGCAGGAACTGCCGAAGGTGCGCATCGTGCGAAATGCTCGTGGACGCCGTGTGGTGATGGGTTGGGAGGGGTTTGACGCCGCCAAGGCCGTGCAGGAGAACCGCGAGGAGCGCATGGAGAACCTCATGCCCGCCAAACGCAGATGATCGCATTCATCGACACCTC
>CANHTV010000376.1 GCA_947463285.1 Verrucomicrobiaceae bacterium
CAGCAGTTACGCTCACGGCATATACCGATTTTGGGCGACTACCTGACTGAGCTGAAAAAGCAACTGTCCCGCGCCAGTGATCCTGAGCCATACAATGCCGAAATTGAGCGCATTCAAGGCATCATCACAGCTGGCGGCATCGCGGATCTCACGGACACAGTCCGGGCTCTGCATCCTGAGACCGCTCCGCAATCTCGCCCAGAAACACCAGAATCGGGCAAACTCAAACGCGCCGTGACCACGCTGGCACCGGGTTTTGCGCAAAGCATCCTGCCAGTCCCAGAAGGAAGCGCCAGCCCCATCGCGGCTGAGATTGGCCAGATGATCTGGCGACTGGATCACCTACCAGCTGGGGCCTACGATTTTGTTCTGCAATACGCCAGCCTAGATGCCGGGCAAAAAGTCAGTCTGAGCCTCGAACTCGGTGATCAAAAAGTGACCAATGAACTCACGGCCAAACATGCCACCAAGGACGCTAAAACCTTTCGCCTCATGAGGCTCGGGCAGCTTACCCTGGCAGAAACCAAATTTGGCGCGACTCTGACCCTGACGGCAAACACCACATTAAAGCCCTCACTCATCGTCAAGAGCCTGGTGATTTCACCGGTCAAACGCTCTCCTTAACGACCTTCCCGCCGAGAGACAGGATCCGAGCCTTGCCTTTGGCATCCTCTGCCTCGGCTATCTGTCCATTGCGGACATACATTTGGCTGAGGGATGTCCAAGCGAGCAGATCATTTGGCTTCAGCGTCGTAGCCATCAGCCCGGCACCGATAGCTTCCTTAACCTGATCCGTTTTAAGCAAAGACATGCCTAGAGCGTGCCATCCATCGAAGAAGTTTGGGTCACGCTCGACGCTCTGACGGTAGAGAGCCACGGCTTCCTCGGTTTCCCCCATGGCGAGGTGTCCATTGGCCTCATCAAAGAGATCTTCGAGAGACAAAGCTGACGTGTCCATGAGGGAAAAGAAGTGCGAACTAAGCGCTGACCTTGAGCTGCATGCTCAAGCCGGCTTCCTTACGCTTGCCGGCGAACCAAGCCTTGAAGAGGCGGTTGCGCTCCTGGCTGGCGTTACGGTCTTCGGTATTCTTGCGCAGGGCAGCACTGTCATCACGCTTGCGCAACTCGCGAGCGGCGACATAAACAACCGTGGCACCAGTATCGGTATCGACGGCTTTAGCCACTTCACCAGCAGCGGTGTTTTCGGCTTCGCGGGCGATCTGAAAAGCGTTTGGCAGATCAGTCGGTGGCTCGTCGACGGTCAGTTCCTTCACGGCAGTGAGCGTCAGCTTCTTGTCTTTGGCGATGTCTTCGATCTTCTTGCCAGCCTTGAGGCCATCCTGAAGAGCTGTGCGAGCGTCATTGACGGCCTTGGCCAGAGCTTCCTGGGCTTTCTGAGCAACGAGTGCTTCTTTCACCTTGTCCTTCACAGCTGGGAGATCCTGCTGCTTGGACTCCTCGGTCTGAGTCACGGTGAAAATGTAGTAACCTTTGGCACCTTTCACCGGGTCACTGATGCTGCGAGCGTCTTTGTTCAGAGCAAAGATCTGAGTCAGCAGCTCTGGCTCGTCCTTGATGACCGCAGGAGCGGATTCCTTGGTGAAAAGGGCGACTTTCTCGGCCTTCTCGTTCAGCTTCTTGACGATGTCGTCAAACTTGGCTCCAGCCTCGAAGCTGGCGTTGTTAAAATTGTTCACGCGATCCACCTGGGCCTTCAGCAGCTTCTGGCGCTCAGCCACAGGATCTTTGGGTTCTTCTTTTTTAGCAGCATCCTTTTTGTCGCCGTCTTTCTTGGCTTCGTCCTTCTTTTCAGGAGTCTCAGGAGCTGGATCCTTAGGATTCTCAAAGAACACGTAGCTGACAGCGCGTTTCTCCTCGGATTTGTAACTCTCCTTGTTCTCGTCGTAATATTTCTGGATCTCATCGTCCTTGATCTGGGCTGCTTTTTTGAAGTCTTCGAGCTTGAAGTCGATGGTCTGAATCTTCAGCGTCTGGTGACGACTGGCATAGGATTTTTCGGTTTCCAGAGGAGATGGGATATAGTTTTTACCGATGAGATCCTGCACCTTGCGGTAGCCGATGCTGATCTTCGCGACTTCCAGCATGTCTGCGGCGTTCATGCCATACATGCCAAGCATCTGCTGAGCGTTGTAGGCACGCTGCGGGCTGAATTTACCTTCTTCCTGGAACGCTGGCTGTTTTTCCAGCTCGGCTTTGGCTTCAGCATCGCTCGGGTTGATGCCGAGACGCTCCATCTCACGCTGAAGAACGAGGAGATTGAAAACAAAGTCACGGCCACCGGCTTCAGGTTCCTGTGCAGCGCTGGAAAGACCGAAAAGATCATACATCTGCAACATGCCAGCCACCTGCTGATAACGCTCCAGACGCTGCATCTCGCCCACGCTGTATTGCTCACCATACATGGTGAAAGCAGGGTCAGAGCTCGAAGCCATCGGCAGGCCTTCTGACTTCCAGCCACCCCAGACGGAGAAGCTGATGATGATGACGATGGTCAGAGTGATGAGGAAAGCACCACGGTGGCGGCGGAAAAATTCGAGCATAGCGGTCGGTCAGTTTGGAGACGGGCGCGCAAGTAAGCCGCTAGCCCCGAATGGGCAAACGGAAAAACACGACTTGAACACTCTAGGCCAAAGCCGGCGTTTGAGTCTGGCTGCCTCACATGTCATTGCTTTCCATCCCTATGAACAAAACTTTTCTCATTAGCCTGCTCGCTTCACTGACACTCCATGCGGAGGAAGGATTCGTGCCCATGTTTGAGCCCAACAGCCTCAAAGGATGGGTGAATGCCAACTGTGCGCCGGAGACTTGGAGCATCAAAGATGGCGTCATCTCCTGCACCGGCAAGCCCACGGGAGCCCTACGCACGGAACGCCAGTATGAAAACTTCATCCTCGAAGCCGAGTGGCGGCACCTGAGTGAGGCCGGAAACTCCGGCATCTTCGTCTGGGGCACGCCCATCAGCTCTCCTGGCGTTCCTTTCCTTCGTGGTATCGAGGTCCAAGTGCTCGACCACGGTTACATGAAGAAGGCTGATCCCACCAAGCCACGCTGGTTCAGCACGCATGGCGATGTTTTTCCCATTCACGGAGCCGCCATGGACCCACACGGTGAGCACAGCGGCTCACGCAGTTTTCCCAATGAGGAGCGCAGCAAGCCCAGCCCGGAGTGGAATCACTACCGCATCGAGGCCAATAACGGCCGACTCACCCTTGCCGTGAATGGCAAAATCGTCAGTGGTGGTGACAACTGCAACTACCGAAAAGGCTACCTCGCCCTCGAATCCGAGGGCGCTCCAGTGGAGTTCCGTAACGTCCGCCTCAAGGAACTGCCCACCACCAATACCCCGGCAGAGATGACGGCACCGCTGGATAAAGGCTGGCGTGCTCTTTACACAGGCACCGACTTCCGAGGCTGGAAAGTCCCGGCTGCTGGTGGATCGAAGTGGCAGAGCAGTGACTGGTCAATCAAGCTCCTAGCCGGGCAAACCGGTCCCGCACTCTGGAGTCAGCAGGAGTACGGCGACTGTGAGGTCATCTGCGACGTGAACCTACCGAAGGATGTCGATCTCAGCAAACCCGCAGCTGGACTCTGTGTGCGTGGGCTTAGTCATCCCCTTGTCATGTTTGGCGCAGGAGGCAAAGCTCCCATCAGCCTCGGCCCGGATCAAGTCAGCCCGGGTAAATGGTATCGCATCCGCGCCTTGCTCAAGGGAAATCAAGCTCAGATTACGCTGACCGAAGCCCAGGACGCCAACCCGCGCAGCTTTGAAATCACCGTCGATCACGGAGCTAGTGGCAGCATCGGCTTGGCCGATCTCACTCAGGCCGTCAGCTACGCGAATATCTACGTCAGATCCCTCTGACCCTCACAGCTCACGGTCCCGAAATACACCGACACTCCTGAGGCACGTCAGGAGCTCGTAGCCTTTCTGGAGTGCCCCGGCCAACTGGCGGCTGGCGTCAGCTGGGAGAAACGTCTGCATCATTGATGGGATGAGAACCCCTTCACAGACCTGCATCCCTACCGTGGACGCCTCCAGCGGCATGGCGATCAAATCGTCGCCTTCGGTGGAGCCATTCCGACAGCCTATGCTTGGCAAGGACAGCCAGTCCCGGCCCTCATCGCCAGCACCCTGCGGGCTGATCCTGCCTACCCGAAGGCGGGGCTGGCCATTCTGATGCAGATGCGGCATCTCGG
>CANHTV010000377.1 GCA_947463285.1 Verrucomicrobiaceae bacterium
CGATGTCTTGGTGGAGCCGGTTTTGACCGCGCATCCGACAGAGGCAAAGCGCGAAAGCGTACGCGAGCTTCATTTGGAGATTTATGCCTTGATGAATCGCCATGAAAACAAGGATTACACGCCTCGTGAACAGTCGCGCATTCAATCTCAGCTGCAAACACAGTTGGAAAACCTTTGGCGCACTGGCGAGATCCATGTCACCCGGCCGACCATAGATGCTGAGCTGCAAAATGCCCTGCATTACCTGAGAGAGGTTTTCCCTGAGGCCCTGACTCGTGCGCACATTCATTTGCGTGAGGCCTGGGTCGCTGCCGGTTTTGACGGGCGCACTGCAGATGCTTTCCCGCCTTTGGTCCGCTTTGGAACTTGGATCGGTGGAGACCGTGATGGGCATCCTTTTGTGACGGCTGAAGTCACGGCCAAGGCTCTGACGGCCTTGCGCACCAATGCCCTGCGCGTGCATCGCCGTGCGTTGGAATCATTGGCGCATCATTCGCCGCTGAGTTCCTTGTTTCAAAAGACTCCGCCTGTGCTGGAAGCGCTGATTTCCAGGCTGCAAGAGACCTTGTCTGTGGATGCGGCGGTGGACACGGCCTTTATTCTGGAGCGGAATAAAGAAGAGCCCTGGCGTCATGCCGCCTATCTCATGCGGGCCAGGGTGCTGGTCGCTTTTGAAAATCCTGACAGCCCAGCAGGCTACAAGGCCGCTCATGAGCTGAGGGCTGACATTGATGCTTATGCGGAGGCTCTGGAGTCTGTCGGAGCTGGTGCTTTGGTGTATGAACTCGTAGTGCCCTTCCGCAGACGTCTTGACGCTTTCGGTTTCCATTCCGCCACACTCGATGTTAGACAAAATTCTGCCTTCCATGAAAAAGCACTCGGCCAGCTCCTCGCAGCTGCGGGAATGCTCAATGGCCGCTCTTTTGAAAGCTGGTCTCTCGCGGAGAAGCGCACGCTCTTGGAGAAAGAGCTGCAATCCCCGCGTCCTTTTTTGGCTGATGGCATGTCGGCTGGCGCTGAGGCTGATACGGTACTGGCCTGTTATCGGGTGCTGGCCCAGCACATCTCAAAGCATGGCACTGCGGGCCTCGGGGCGCTGATCGTATCTATGACTCGGAGCGTGGAGGATCTACTCGCGGTTTATCTCCTGGCTCGCGAGGCTGGATTAATGACCTGGAAGGATGGTGGGCTTTGCTGTCCGCTCCCTGTGACACCGCTTTTTGAAACCATGGGTGATCTGGAAGCGGGGCCGGGTATTGTGGACGAGTTCCTAAAACATCTAGTCACGCAGCGCAGCCTGAAACCAGAAAATCCCACCTTGCAGATGATGGTGGGCTATTCTGATTCTAACAAAGATTGCGGTATTCTCGCCAGTCAGTGGGCGCTTCATCGGGCACAGAGTGCCTTGTCTCAGACCGCGCGTTCGCATGGCGTGAAGGCTATCTTTTTCCACGGACGTGGCGGCACTGTGGGACGTGGCGCGGGGCCGACTCACTGGTTCATGGAAGCTCTGCCGCAGGGCTCCCTTGGTGGCTGCCTGCGCATGACCGAGCAGGGCGAAACGATTGCCCAAAAGTACGCTCATCTAGGCTCGGCGGTTTATAACACCGAGCTTCTCATGGCCTCAGCGGCGGCCGCCACGGCCCGTCATCGTCATGGACAGGCGGAGTCGCTGTCACTACACCCTATCCTTGATAAGCTGGCCGGCTGGAGCCGTGACGCTTATCGGGCGCTGTTGCAGGCTCCCGATTTCATGAAGTTTTATCGCGGTGCCACACCCATTGATGCCCTGGAACATGCCCGCATCGGCTCACGTCCGTCTCGGCGTACCGGGCAGGCAACACTGGACGACCTACGTGCCATTCCCTGGGTGTTCTCTTGGACTCAGGCGCGGTTTTACCTGCCGGGTTGGTTTGGTGCCGGCTCTGCTTTGGCTAAAATGCGTGCCGAAGATCCCGAGGGCTTCGCCGCCATCGCTGGAGGCATCACAAACTCCCCCTTCCTGCGTTATGTGCTGACCAATATCGAAAGTTCACTCGTCAGCGTGAACATCGAGCTGATGCAGCTTTACGCCGGGCTCGTGCCTGATGAAGCCGTCCGCGAGAGCTTCATGAGCGTCATTCTCGCAGAGTATGAGCGGACCAAAACCGTGCTTGAGGAGCTCTTTCACGGCAGCTTTGAAAAGCGCCGCCCACGGCTGGCCTACACACTCTCCATACGTGAGGAACCTCTGCGCGTGCTCCATGCCCAGCAGGTGAATCTACTTCGAAGCTGGCGGGCAAGGCTCCAGGCTGGGGAGGCCGAGGCGGCGGAAGGCATGTTACCAGACTTGCTTATCTCTGTGAATGCCCTCGCGTCGGGTTTGCGCACGACGGGTTAGTCTTTAAAAAGTTGAGGCTGGGTGGCTCCCGACCACCCAGCCCCTTGTGTTAGCATCAACCTCAACACTGACCTGCGTTTCCGCAGGGTTGATCGCAACAACCAATCACTCTCAAGACCAGTTCAGAGGGCTCCCACCCATCTTCGTGGTCATGATGTCTTAGTGCGCTGGGGCGGTTTCCTGTTGAAACATTTTCAAATTATTTTTCGCCCGCCTGCGCCGCCTTCTCCCATTGCTGGCGAAAATGGTCCATGCGCTCCTTGATCCGGCCTTCCAGCCCGTTGCTGGTGGGGTCGTAATACTGGCGGCCACCTTCCAGACAGCGCTGCGGGACAAAGCCGCCGTCGAAATCATGCGGGTAAAGGTAGCCTGCGCCATTGCCCAGCGTCTTCGCGCCCTTGTAATGAGAGTCCCGTAGATGCATCGGCACCGGCAGCGTCCGGCCCTGCTTCACATCCTCCAGCGCCGCGTCGATTGCCAGGTAGGCGCGATTGCTCTTCGGCGCTGTGGCGATGTAGATCGTGGCATGGGAGAGGATGATACGGGCCTCCGGCATTCCGGTAAATTCCACCGCCTGCTGCGCCGCCATCGCCACACGTAGCGCATTGCTGTCCGCCAGCCCCACATCCTCGCTGGCGGCGATCACAATCCGCCGCGCGATGAAGCGGATGTCCTCACCGGCATAAAGCATCTTCGCCAGCCAATAGACGGCCGCGTCAGGGTCCGAGGCGCGCATGGATTTGATAAACGCGCTGATCGTATCGTAGTGCGCATCGCCATCACCATCATAGACCACCGTTTTTTGCTGCACACTTTCCTCAGCCGCCGCCAGGTCGATCACGATGCGGCCTTCATCATCCGGTTTTGATGATAAAACCGCCAGTTCCAGCGCATTCAGACATTTGCGTGCATCGCCATCGCTCACCGTTGCCAGATGATGCGTCGCCTCCTCCGTGATGCTGGCCTTCCAGTGTCCGAGACCGCGCTCCTCGTCCGCGATGGCTCGTTGCATGAGGGCTTGCAGCTCCGGGATGCCGAGAGGCTCCAGCGTGAAGACCTGGGATCGGCTCACCAGCGGGCTATTCACGTAAAAGTAGGGATTGTGCGTCGTCGCGCCGATAAAGCGCAGTGTCCCGCGTTCCAGATGTGGTAGCAGCACATCCTGCTGGGCTTTGTTAAAGCGATGGATCTCATCCACAAACAGCACCGTGCTCTGGTGGTTCATTTGGCGCAGCTTCGTCGCCGCCTCCGCCTCCTTACGAATGTCTGCGACACTGCTTTCCACCCCGCTCAGCGTCACAAAGCGGGCCTTCGTTTCCTGACTGATGATGTTCGCCAGTGTCGTTTTTCCCACACCTGGCGGGCCGTAGAGGATGATGGAGGAAAAGCGATCCGCTTGCACCGCCCGGCGTAGCAGCTTCCCCTCACCCAGGATGTGACTCTGGCCCGCATACTCCTCAAGAGAGCGCGGTCTCATGCGGGAAGCCAGCGGCGCATTGAGCAGTTCATCATCACTGGTCAAAATCGGGGCAGGGGTGGCAAAGAGGTCGTCACTCATCGGAGGCCCCCAGTGTGGCGGGAAACGGCGCAGGGGCAAGTGCGCCGGGGCAAGTGCGCCGGGGCAAGTGCGCCGGGGCTTTGAGAAAATGACGAATGAGTGAGCCCGAATGACGAAGCACGTGTTGGCGTGCTTGCCAAAGCACGGGCGATGGCCTCGCCGTTCTGGTGCAGCCCGAGAGTGGGGAAGCCCAACTTTCATTAAAACGTGAGCATGCCGAGTCTCCTCCGTCCGGGCCAAAGGCCTGTTATTCTTTAGCCCAGCCCGCAG
>CANHTV010000378.1 GCA_947463285.1 Verrucomicrobiaceae bacterium
CAGCCAAACGACCACCAATAAAACCACCGGCACTGAAGGCGATGAGAATGACCCCGATCAACGCCGTCCAAGTGTAAACACTGTTACCAAACAAGGGGGCCAGGAGCCTGAACGCGCAGATCTCAATGACCATCATGGCTGCACCCGCGAGAAAACAGGCTGCGCCGAGGTAGAGACGGGTGATGGAAGGCGTGGACATGAAGTAAGAGGAACTCTGAATAAGGAAGCTGACAGGACTCAGTCGTTATAAAAAACAAGCGATGCGATGCGCCAGCCCTCACTGGTGCGCAGGAGGGTGAAGTAATCCGTGCCGGTGACGATTTCACGACCTTTGGTGAGATTCCAGCGCACCTCGGCTTGCGCCACACGGCTGTCGCCAGAGATCTTCATGTCAGTCGGTATCTCAACCATGGGCTCGGGCGCGCGTTCGTGACCGATTTTTTGACCATGGATGAAATCCGTGAGCCCCTGACTGTTGGGCTGCCCGCCTTTAGCAACAAACGTGATGCGTGCGGAAGCATCAAAACAGCTTTCATAGCCCTCCATATCTTTGGCGGACCAAGTGGAAAAGTAACGATTCAGAAAGGCCTCAATGTCTGACTTTTCAGGGTGAGCAGCTGGCGCACAGGAGGTGATACAAACCACCGTCATAATCAGCAGACCACGAATGACGCAGCTGACTTTAGACTTTGTGGTTCGGTCTTCTTTCATCATTTGGGTGCGGTGAGATTTGGTTCCAGGGCGCTGAAATCAGTCCACCAGCTTTTCCTCAGGCACACCCATGAGATCCAGCAGACGATTCAGATCTTCGATGCCATAGTAGTCGATCTCGATGTGGCCTTTTTTCTCCCCATGCTTGATGCTAATGTTCGTGGAGAGGTGCTGCATGAGGCGTTGCTCGACGGTTTCAATGGCCTGCACAAACTCGCCATCGGCCACATGGGGCTTTGGCGCCGGCGGATTGAGAATGCCCTGCGTGAGCTTTTCAGTCGCACGGACCGTAAGTCCTTTTTTGATGATCTCGTCAGCCGCCTTGGTCTGGGCGTCTACGGACTTGAGCGTGAGCAGGACCTTGGCATGACCCGTCGTCAGCTTACCAGCGGAAACCATGTCCTGCACGGATTCATCGAGATCGAGAAGGCGGATGGCATTGGCCACCGTGGCGCGGTTTTTTCCGACGCGTTTGGCGATCTCCTCCTGCTTCATGCTAAACTCACGCGACAGGCGCTCATAGGCACGTGCTTCTTCGATGGGGTTGAGGTCTTCGCGTTGGAGATTCTCGATGAGAGCCATTTCAAGCACGTCTTTGTCTGCGGCCTCACGGACAATGACGGGGACTTCTTTGAGTCCTAACTCACGGGAGGCGCGAAAACGGCGCTCACCAGCGATCAATTCCAGCTTGCCGTCCACACGGCGGACGATGAGGGGCTGAATGATGCCGTGCTCACGAATGGACTCCATGAGCTCTGTGAGTTGCTCACGCACGAACTGCTTGCGAGGCTGCAAAGGGCTCGGCACCACCTGGTCAAGAGACACACGATTCACCACATCACCCGGAGCAGGCTGAGCCAGTGCAGGCAGACGTGTGGGCATCGCACCACCGCCCTGGGGGGTGGAGATCAAAGCGCCGAGTCCTTTTCCGAGTACAGGTTTTGCCATAGGGGCTGCGAGGGTAATGAGCAAGAGGCCGGGTGCAAGGCGCAAAGCATGAAGTCCATGGGGCAAAAAAGCGGCCCAGGCCGAGCTGAGGCACGCCGAGTGAAACTCTGCCGACAATTGCTTTGCGCAACGGCCCCAGCGCCCCATCTTCCGCGCCCTATGAATAAGCTGGACGAAATCATCGCCCACAAACGCACCGAATTGGAAAAACTCCTGCCGCGTGCGGAGAAGCTGCGTGCGGCGGCCACTCTCAGAAACGACTTCCGCTCACTGGCTGATGCCCTCCGGGCTGATCCGACCCGTCTGGGCATGATCGCTGAAGTGAAACGCGCCTCCCCATCCGCCGGCACCATCGCTAAGGACTTCGATCCGCTCACCATCGCTCGCGGCTATGAAAAAGCCGGAGCCACCGCGCTGTCGATCCTCACGGACGAGAAGTACTTCCAAGGTCACCTGAACTACCTCACCCTCATTCGTGAGCAGGTGGACATCCCCTGCCTACGCAAAGATTTCATCATCCACGAAGCGCAGATTTTTGAAGCCGTCGTCGCAGGCGCGGATGCCATCCTGCTGATCGTCGCAGCCCTGGATCAACAGACCCTAGTGCATCTGCTGGACGTTGCTCACACCTTCCAGCTGGATGTCTTGGTGGAGGTGCATGATCGCGCTGAACTGGACCGTGCTTTGGATACGGACGCCCGCATCATCGGTGTGAACAATCGCAACCTGAAGGCCTTCACCGTCGATCTCGCCACGACAGAGTCACTGGCGGAAGAAGTGCCAGATGACATCATTCTCGTGGCCGAAAGCGGCATCAAAACGGTGGACGATGCTGAAAGGCTGGCGCTTTGTGGTGCGGATGCCCTGCTCGTCGGCGAGACGCTGATGCGCAGCGCGAACATCATGCACGACCTTCCAGCCCTGCGTGCTTTCAAGCCGCAGACGATCCTGGAACAACCATGAATGCCCGCCTGATCCGCAGCACACTCACCGCCCTGGCTCGAATGGGTGTGGCTGAGGTGTGCGTGGCTGCCGGAGCGCGTGATGCCCCGCTGATTACGGCCCTGATGGCCAGTGAGGGGGTGAAGTTGTGGAGCTTTTTCGAGGAACGCTGTGCTGCGTTTTTTGCTCTCGGCCGCATTCAGGCGGACCCTCAGCCGGTGGCCATCCTCACGACCTCCGGCACGGCTGCTGCGGAACTGCTACCGGCAGTGATCGAAGCCTACTATCAGGGCCTGCCCCTGGTGCTCATCACCGCTGACAGACCGCGCCGTTTCCGCGGCAGTGGCGCACCTCAGTCCATCGAGCAAAAAGATCTGTTCGGGCCTTATGTCAGTGCTTGTCTGGACGTGGAGGAAGGCAGCAGCATCGCCTGGCCGACGCGTTTAAAAGCCCTGCCTCTGCACATCAATGTTTGTTTGGACGAACCGCTGGACACAGAGCAGGAAGGCATCGACTTCCTCAGCCATCACGCCGATTCAGCCCCAGTCGCCACAAAGATCGCGCCTTTCACCCTTTCAGGCGAAGCCACGGTGATCCTCGCCAATGGTCTAAACCCAGTCGAGGCACGTGAACTGGCTCCGATCTTGCTAAAGATGGACCTGCCCGTGATCGCTGAGATCACCTCCAATCTTTGGGGCACCTGGATGGATCGCCCTTCGATCGAGCATCTGCTAAAACCAGCCGCCGAGTCCACTTTCAAAACCATGGACATCCGTCAGGTCATCCGCATCGGTGGCGTTCCCTCCAGCCGCTGGTGGCGGGACCTGGAAAATAAGCCGGACGTGTGGGTGACCAATGTCTCCCGACTCCCCTTCCCCGGTCTGGCACGCAAAACCAATGTTCAGACGCTTCCCTGGAATGCCTTAGAGACATTGGCAGCTCGTCGCCTGAAGCCCGTGGTGCCAGCTATGGAGAACACGGCCATCTCACACTGGCTAACGACCTTTCCGCTCTCAGAGCCGGCCTGGATGCGGCACTTGAGTGCTGAATTCAGCAGCCAAGACCGCGTTTTCATCGGCAACAGCCTGCCGATTCGTGAGATGAATCTGGCCACTCAAGCAAGCAGTTCTGCTGTCGAGTTTTACGCCAATCGTGGAGCGAACGGAATCGACGGCATCGTCTCCACCTGGCTGGGTGTTTCTGCCAGCACGCGCAATGCCTGGCTCATCATCGGTGATCTAAGCGCTCTGTATGATCTCGCCGCCCCATGGATCCTGGCCCAGCTGCCGCGTGGCAATCGTCGGCTCGTGGTCATCAACAACGGTGGTGGAAAAATTTTCTCCCGTGTTGCCAGCCTACGTTCACTGCCAGACGAGGCGCGTCAGATCATCGAAAATCGGCATCACATCTGCTTCAGACCTTGGGCTGAGATGTGGGGCATGAACTACGTGCAGGCCACCTCACCCGAGCATCTCCGAGACCTGCCAGACGGCCCCGTATTGATCGAAGTCATCCCCGAAGCCAGTCAGACCGAGGCATTTTATGCCTCTATGGCTTGAGTCTCTGCCCGAGGCCCGGCGTCTTTGCAC
>CANHTV010000379.1 GCA_947463285.1 Verrucomicrobiaceae bacterium
GAGCTTCGCGATGTAGCCCTGCGACGAATGATGCGGCACGCCGCACATCGGCACCGCGTTGCGTTTCGTCAGCGCCACATTCAGGATCGGCGAGGCGACCTTCGCGTCCTCGAAGAACAGCTCATAAAAATCCCCTAGCCGGAAAAACAGCAGCACATCCTCCGGAAGCTCCCGCCGGATGGCGAGGTATTGCTTCATCATGGGAGTGGTGGCGGCGTCGGACATGGGGAAAGACAAGCAGTCAAGAGGTCAAGGCCATGGTCAAGCAATGACTAGACTCGAATGACGAAAGTAGCCCTCAATCCGGGTCAGGCCCAGTTCAGCCGCCACAGAGTTTGCAGGGCTTGCCGTCGGTGGGCTGGCAGATTTTGTTGGGGTTGAAGTAGCGGCAGTTGGAATTATGCCTGATCCCGGTGGAACTGAGATTGTAGCGCAACTGGCCTGGCTGCGCAGGCGGACCAGCAGGTGTGGCGATCTGTTTGGCGGGTGCCTGCTTCTGGATCTCACGGGTGGCGATGACCAGGGCGGTGCTTTTCTTCAGGGCATCCGTGGCCGCTTCGGCATTGTCAGCGATGCTACCGGGCCTCAAGGAAGGCACACCGGGCCGTCGTTTGGCTTCGGCTTTTTCACCTTCCATAAGCAGCGCCTCGATGGTCTCCGTGCGGATGCAGGCTTGCGGTGTTTTATTTGAAGCACGGGCAAAGGTGGTGCTATTGACCGTTTCCGTGCGGGATTGGGAACGAAAGAAAAAGCCCAGAGGCTCCCACTTATCATTCAGGATGTAACCACCGACGGTGTAAGGATCCAACGCGGCATCGTGCTCAAAGCTGCTGCGGCTGGAGGTCTGGCTGATGATGCCGCGCGTGAGGCTGGGAGCGCCGAGGTCTTTGCCTGATTTGGTCAAAGACAGCGCGAGGGCATAGATGCCCTGGCCGAGCTCTGCGGGCTTGCGGGCGATGAGTTTGGCAGGCTCCATTTCCAAGGTGGATGAGATCAAAGCGAGCCCGAGTTTATCATCGCTCTTGATGACTTTGGCTGGCAGGTCTTTGCCATCCTCATGCAGCATGAGGGTCTTCGCGTCTTTGATCAGCTCATGCTCGGTGACGAAAAATCCTTTGCCCAAAGGCAAGGCGAGACCGCGAGTGGAGATGATCTCCGTGATTGGCTCACTGACGAGAGGCGCGAGCTTGGCAGGATCATTGTCCGCGACAGCACGCAGTCGGAGGTCAGCCTCGACCGCGCTATCCAGATCCAGAGCGAAGGCGCGAATGACCGCTGCGTCACCTTCGAGAGGCTGATAGGTGCGGTTTCCTGCATAAAAAAGCGGCTTCGCTTCGAGGCGGTCACCTTTGGCGAAGTTGAGCTGATTTTTTGGTAGGAAAAAAGTCTCGCCTGTGAAGACCCACGGTCCTTTGGCACCGCTAAGCTGCTGGCCCATGCGGGCAATGTAGCCGCCATCCACCGGCGTGATGATTTCACAAGTCTGCGGGCCAAGCGTGGCCGCACCATGAGCAGAGACTTGGGCGAGTTTGGCAAAGGACTGATCGATCGTGGATAATGCCGACATCGGTAGGACGAGAGGTTTGCCATCTTTGCCGATGAGCTGGACGCGGTCGTTTTGCAGAGCTGCAAAGCGTGCTTCGATGGATTTCTTGCCATCCGCACTGCGCCACTCGCGAGCCATGACCGGGAGGTTTTGCAGGAGTAAAAGTACCGTGAGGAGGTGTAAATTCCGTCTCATGAAGATGAGGCTAAGAGATTTAGCGAAATCAAACAAGACTAGAGAAAAGAACTTTATGCCGTGCGAAACACGTTGGTTGTCATCGCAGCCCTGCCCGCCATACTCGCACTGCGCTGCGCCCCCCCATGAGTACTTCTCAGATGCCGAGACCCCAGATCACCCGCAAGCCGGAAACCTCCGGCCCTGTGGCGACAGCCCAAAAATGGTGGCAAAAGCTGCTCGGAGTCCCTCAGGAGGGCCTGCAACTCGGCCCCAACCGCAATGCGATGCTGCCGGTTTTGATCGAGGTTTTCGCCGGATTTTCCAAGCTAGATGGTGATGTGGAGGAGGAGGAAATCGAGTCTTCGCTCGGCTACCTGCGCTATGACTACTCGGGCGCGATTTATGCAGACATGCGCCGCCTGTATTTTGAGGCCCTCCAGCAGCCGCAGGACCTGGGACAGCGGGCCAAAGAACTGAGCGCGGAACTCAGTGCTGAGCAAAAGATCCTGCTCTGTGTTCAGCTGTATCTGCTGATCTCACGCTCGGCCTCGAACCAGCGCCAGATGGTGGATTTTTACCTCTTCATGACGAACCTGGGCATCGCAGCCCAGGCCATCGACATTGTCTATCAGCTGAATGCTGGCGAACACCCGGAAGATCAGGATTTCACGACGAAAACCGGCCAGCCTTTGGAAACGCTGCGCGTGGGCTCTACCGTAACCTGTGACGTGCTGCTGCGCTCACTCTCGGCGGACTGTGAAGTGGTAGCGTTTCGTTATCAAAATCTCGTACTGCTGAAGAACACCGGCAATGTACCCATCCTCGTGCGCAGCCGCCGTCAGCCACCAGGAGATTTTTCCCGTCTCTATCCCGGAGAGCGTGTGGTTCTGGAGGACGTGACGCTGGATTACAATGATCTCATCGCCTACTTCAACTCGAAGAAAACCGTCACTGGGGCGCAGCTATATCTCACGCTCACGGACACAGGTGACGCTGAAATTTCGCAGCAGCGCGGACGCGGAACGAATCTGCGTGTGAGCTTTGGGCTCGGTGTCACGGTCGAGGCACTGCGCAACACCGACGCCACGCTGACAGGCATCGCCCTGAAAGAAGGCACGCGCGTTGAGGCCTCCATCGAGGACAGCATCGTGGCAAAAGGCGAGATCGAAATCTCTCTGCGTGATCTGCGGGTAAGGGCTCAGGAGTTCGGCGGCCAATTTCGCCTGGAAGGCAGCCGCAACACCTACCTCGTCTCAAACAAACCCGAGCTTCTGGAAGAAGGCGACATCCTGCTGAGTGAAGACACTGAAGGTGAGATCCTGCTGCGCATCGAGTGCAATTACTCACAGAAAAATGGCTCGCTAGAAGTACTGCGCAGTTCACGCCCCATCTTCATCGGTGAGGTGCCTGTGCGCGACCGCATCTCCTTGAGTGATGGTGATACGATCACCCTCGGCGAAGGCCAATTTCTGCGCTGTCACTTCAGTGATCGCATCATCGAGGAAGAAAAAAACACCATCCGCCAGATGGAGATCCGCGAGCTGTCACATCGCTTTGACAACAAAGACACGGCCCTGGATGGCATCAGCTTCGTCGCCAGACGTGGTGAGATGATCTGCGTCATGGGGCCCAGCGGTTGTGGCAAAAGCACCCTACTGCGCGTGCTCGGAGGTCAGCTGAAAACCAAGAGCGGCGAAGTGCTGATGAACGGCCTCTCGCTCTACAAAAACCTGCCAAATCTCACGCCTTACATCGCCTACATCCCCCAGGACGATGCCTTTGATCCACTGCTGAAGGTTCAGGAAAATCTCGACTTCTCTGTCGCCGTGCGCTGCCCGCATTTGAAGACTGAGGAGCGCCGCAAACGCGTCGAAGCGAAGCTGGCAGAACTCGGACTGGCCGACTTGCGCCAGCGTCTCGCAGGCACACCTCAGCAGAAATTTCTGAGTGGTGGCGAACGCAAGCGCCTCAATGCCGGACTGGATATGATAGGCATCTCAGATGTGTATCTTTTTGATGAGCCGACCTCTGGTCTCTCCTCCAAGGACAGCGAGCATGTGCTGGAGATCATCCGCAGCCTTGCGCGGCACAAAATCGTACTCACCTCCATTCATCAGCCCAGCATGAGACTGTTGCAGATGTTTGATAAGGCGCTGCTTTTGGACAAGGGCGGCAAGATGGTTTACTTTGGCACGCCCCAAGGACTGCTGGAGTATTTCTGGAAGGCCTACAATGATGAAACGGGCCAGCGTGAGGCCGAAATGCCGGCCAACATGACGCCGGACTTTGTCTTCGATGTTTTGGAAACGCCACTGCGTGACATCAGTGGCGACATCATCCAGGAGCGCAGTGCTGACGGGCATCTCGTCGCCGCACGGCGCTTCCCACCGAACTTCTGGCGCGACCGCTATCAGAGTCATTTGCTACTGGAAAGCATGGCCAAGGCACAGGCCTTTCCCGGCA
>CANHTV010000380.1 GCA_947463285.1 Verrucomicrobiaceae bacterium
AGGAGCAGCTTTTTTAGGAGCAGCTTTTTTAGGAGCAGCTTTGGGTGCCGGTTTAGTGGCAGCTGGCTTCTTTGCCGGAGCTGCTTTTTTGTTGATGGACTTCACTGCAGACTTGCTGGCAGCGACTGTCTTCGACTTGGTGGGTTTGCTTTTGCTCACAATGTTAGCTCCTCGAGTGTTGAAGTATCAGCCAGCCTTTGCCTTCGACACCTGCAATTCTCACGGCCCTGGCGTTGGACGTGGGACCTGGGTAACAGAGTCGTAACGTTAAAGGTACATTGGTCCAGTTGCCGAGCTTTAACTGCTCGATCAAGGAGCTGAACTGCGGATCGTCGCGATTGAAGTAAGCGTAAACCGTGCCTTGCTCGGCTGGATGCTTGATCTCAATGACTTCTTGATTGGCCTGTGCCGAGGTGGCGGTTTCCGGGATCTGATGGGGCTTTGAGGCAATAACTCGAAACAAGGTGGGGTGATCAGGACGCTTGGCCAAAAACTCCTGCCAGTCCAACTCACTGTAGCGGACACTGCTTTCCCAATCCACGAGGATTTCGCCGTTGGCACTTTCTTCGATGATCACGCAGATCGGGTCTGCATCGCTGAAGAGTGTCTGAGCGTAGGCAAAACGATGACCTTTTTCATCCATCGGCAGCACCCAGCCTAGGTTATGCCAAGTGGTTGAATTTAGAGGGTGTTTTTGATAATAAACCTCCATCAAACTAGTGACACGAGCCCTGTCTCTAGAGCAGGCAGCTTTTTCAATCACGGTCTTGGAAGTGAAAAACTTTTTGATTGTAGATTCAATCTGTAGGCGTTTTTTATCAATATCCTCGATTCCTCTGGGGATACTGGCTTCAGGTGCCTGCGGGCCGGGTAGAGTGTTGGTCAGGGATGGCGTTTGCGGTGCTGTTTCATCTACTGGAGATACTGGACGGGGCAAAACACTGCGGTTATTCCGGTATTTGGAGAATGCGCCGCTTCTGTTTTGGTTGGTAGCCAGAGTATCCTCGATGTAGGTAGGATCGACCCTAGGGCCTTCCTTATCGATTTGAACTACGATCACGTAAAGAACGACCGCTACCGTCACGACAAGAGCCGTGCAACCGATTAGTTTTGCAATGCTGTTGAGCAATGCCTCACGTCGTCGTTGACGGCTTAATCGAGGCTTGGCGGGTAGTTCGGTCATGGAAACTTCACGGTGATGGAGCCGAAGGCGGGAATTGAACCCGCGACCCGCGCATTACGAATGCGCTGCTCTACCTCTGAGCTACTTCGGCCCGTGTGACGGGAAGGTTGAAGATTAACGATATAGCGGGATGTGTGAAATTGTCATTTTCTTTCTGCTCTGGAGTCCATTTTTTTTAAAATTAGCACCCTCTCCAGATTTGCTAACCTAGTAGGCTGACTTAGAAATCTACAAATACTACTGACTGAGGTTTGGGGTGACTTTAGCTGGCTTGGGCAGCATTATCTTTCTACCGGTCGGTTTCGCCGTTGGGACACTTGCGTTAGCTCGCAGTGCCTCAAAAGAAAGGTTCAACCTGATGGAATCAAACGAGTTCTTTGATCCACTTGCCACAGGTATGTGGCTGAAAGGTTTTCATAGACTGCAGCAGAGCCACGGGGTCCGTTTCCATCAGTAGGCTGGCGCGGTGTTCGGCTTTGAGAAAGCCTGTAGCTGTCATGTGATCGAGAAAGGTGAGAAGAGGATCAAAGAAACCCGCCACATTCAGCAGGCCCACAGGTTTGCCATGAAAGCCGAGTTGCAGCCAGGTGAGGGTTTCAAATAGCTCGTCTAGGGTGCCAAAACCTCCGGGTAGGGCGATGAAGGCATCGCTGAGGTCCACCATGAGCTGTTTTCGCTCATGCATGGATTGAGTGATATGCAGTTCTGTGCAGCCTTGATGGCCGAGTTCTTTGGCCAGCAGTGACTCTGGGATGACGCCGATGACTTCGCCGCCTGCTGCCAGGGCGGCATCTGCAACGATGCCCATAATGCCGACGTTGCCGCCACCATAGACGATGCCGAACCCTTGGCTGACAAGAGAGCGCGCAAGATCGGCGGCAGAGGTTTCGAAGACGGGGGTATTACCTCGGCTAGAGCCGCAGTAGATGGCGATGCGTCGCATGATGAAGTGATCTTTTATTAGGGCTTAAACCGGATATTGCCAGGGGCTGCGATATTCTCTGGTGAGCAGCTTGCTGGCTTCTGGATCACCGATGATGAGTTCCTTTTCTGCGTCCCACTGGATGCTGCGGCCTGCTTTCCAGCTCAACATGCCAAGCATCGGCAGGCAGCTGGAGCGGTGGGCGCTCTCGATGTCTGCCACTGGCTTGCGACCTGTCTCGATGGCCTCAATGAAGTCCGCCCAGAGTAGGGCGATATTATGACCATCTGGCTCTTGCAGTTGATTGTCGCCATGGATGATCTGGCCTTTGGGATCGACGGGGTAAAACGTCCAGCCATCACGCCAACCGATGTGGAGCACGCCTTTTTCGCCGTAAAAATAGGCACCAATGCTGTGCTTTTCATTGTTGTTGGCGGCGAATTTACGGTGCTCCCAGGTCGCGGTGAATTGCTCGAACTCAAAGGTGGCCAGTTGATGATCCGGGGCGTCGGTGGTCTGCTCTTTGTCATTGAGAACAGCCTCGCCGAAGATGGGCCTGCCTCCGGTGCAGAAGACACGCTTTGGGCCTTTTTCACCGCTCCACCAGAGCACCTGATCCAGCCAGTGTACACCCCAGTCTCCCATGGTGCCGTTGGCGTAGTCGAGAAAGTTCCGCCAGCCTCCGGGGTGCATTTTGGAGTTGAATGGCCGTACGGGAGCTGGGCCACACCACATGTCCCAGTCCATGCCATCAGGAATCTTGCTATTCGGTTTCGGCACTTCGGGGCCGCCTTTGCTGTGGGCAAAAAGACGCACATGACCTACTTTGCCGACTTTGCCCGATTTGAGGAAATTCATGGCCGCTACATGATGTGGTCCGATGCGGCGGTGCAGGCCTACCTGCACGACCACACCTGCTTCTTTGGCGGCTTTCACCATGGCACGGCTTTCATTGACGGTGTGTCCGGTGGGTTTTTCCACCAGCACGTGCGCACCCGCTTTGCAGCAGGCGATAGTTTGCAGTGCGTGCCAGTGATCCGGCGTGGCGATGATGACGATCTCAGGCTTGGCATCCGTCAGCATTTCGCGGTAGTCTTTGTAGCCTTTGGTCTCGTCCCCAGTGTCGGATTTCACGTCTTCGATGCCGTTGGCCAGAACGTTGTCATCGACATCGCAAAGAGCCACCACTTTGATCCTGCCTGAGGCCATGGCTTCGCGCAGGATGTTCATCCCCCACCAGCCTGAGCCGATGATGGCCGTGCGGAATTTTTTACCTTCCGCTCCCAAGATGGGGTAGGCGGAAAAGGTGGCAGAAGCAGCGGCTGCGGCAGTGATGAAGGTGCGGCGTGATGTCATGATGTGGAGAAGAATGCACGAAACGAACGTGATCCGTCACTCCTTTTCTCATAACAAAAGCAGAGACTTGTGGATGTCTTGATATGCGCTCGGTTTAAGAAAGTGTAGGAATGCTAACTCAGTAGCGCATTCTGCATTTAATTATTCTTGAGCACCTCAATGAAAGCTTCCTGAGGGATGTTCACGCGTCCGATGGATTTCATGCGCTTCTTACCTTCCTTCTGCTTTTCCAGCAGCTTGCGCTTACGGGAAATGTCACCGCCGTAGCACTTGGCGGTCACGTCTTTGCGCAGGGCGCTGATGCTTTCACGCGCGATGACTTTGCCTCCGATGGCGGCCTGGATGGCGACGACGAAGAGCTGCTGTGGGATGACTTCTTTCAGCTTCGCGCAAAGCTGGCGGCCACGGCTTTCGGCCTTGCTGCGGTGGACGATGCAGGAGAAGGCATCGACGGGCTCGCTGGCGATGAGGATGTCCATTTTCACAAGCTCGGCTGGCTGGTTGCCGGCGTGTTCGTAGTCCATGCTGCCGTAACCACGCGTGATGGATTTCAGTTTGTCGTTAAAGTCCACGAGGATTTCGTTCAGCGGCATGACGGTGTGCAAGAGCACGCGGCGGTCATCGAGGGTTTCGGTGTTGTTTACCACTCCGCGCTTGTCCATGACGAGCTGCATCATGTCGCCGATGTATTCATTCGGGATCATGATGTTCACCTTCACGAT
>CANHTV010000381.1 GCA_947463285.1 Verrucomicrobiaceae bacterium
GTGGCCAAGGTCAAGGACGTCATCAACGTCGGCGACGAAGTCGAAGCTCGCGTCATCAAAGTGGACAAGGTGGAGCGCCGCATCGGCCTCTCCGTCAAGGCCATGAATTACAGCGAAGCCGAGATCCAAAAGGAAAGCCAGGCTTTCGAAGCCCTCCGCCCAAGCACCGACCTCGTCGGACTCGAGCAGGCTTTCAAATTCGCCACCGAAGAATGGCGTCCGGGCGAATAAGCCCAGACTCCCAACTTCAGAAAAAATCCCCGGAGGGACGCCGCAAGGCGTCCCTCTTTTCTTGGCCTGCAAACCCCGGAACAGGTAAAATGATGGCGGTGTATTTGCTTTGGGTTCGGCTGTCCTGCGGTGTCAATCCGACTACACACTGCCCCGCTTTTTTCAAGCGATGACGCAAGTCTGGTGACGGCTGTGACGTCATGTCTAGCTCTCATCTCCAGCCTCCATGAAAGCACTCGCCTCTCTTTGCCTCCTGCTTGCCCTCGCAGGCCTAGCCGCCGCTCAAAAAGCTCCCGATGTTTCGAAGTTGGACCCCGCGATGGGCGTGAACAAGGCGGCGGCTGAGAACCTTGACTGGCACGATGTCACTCAGTGGGGTGTCGAGGGGCGTATCCTACCGGATCAGGAGCGTAAGCGTTGGTTTGATCGCCTGCCAGCCAGTGCTGAGGGCAAAGTCACCCCGGCGGTCTGGGGTCTCAGCCGCGACAGCTCGGGCATGATGGTCCGCTTTAAAACGGATGCCACCGCCATCCACGTTCATTACAAGGTCTCCAAACCGGGGCTGGGCATGCCACACATGCCAGCCACGGGCGTCAGCGGCGTGGATCTCTATGCCCGGGACACCGATGGCAAATGGAAGTGGGTGCAGGTCACCAAACCCGCCACTCAGGAAGTGAAGGCTGAGATCATCAAAGGTCTAGCCCCCGGCAAGCGCGAGTACGCCGCCTATCTGCCGCTCTATAACGGCGTCGAGTTCCTGAGCATCGGCGTCGCCAAAGGCAGCAAGTTTGAAGGCCTGGCGCCACGTCCTAAACCTGTTGTTTTTTACGGCACCAGCATCACCCATGGAGCCTGCGCCAGCCGTCCGGGCATGGTCCACACGGGCATCCTGGGCCGTCGCTTGAACATGCCTGTCGTTAATCTTGGCTTCTCCGGCAATGGCCGCATGGACAAGGCCGTGGGGGATTACCTCATTCAGCTCGATGCTGCCGTTTATGTCATTGACTGCCTGCCGAACATGCAACCCGCCGAGGTCACCGCCAAATGCGTGCCTCTGATCAAGCAGCTGCGCGCTGCTAAGCCCGAGACGCCCATCGTGCTCGTCGAAGACCGCCGTTTCACCAATGACTGGATCACCCCGGCCAAGAAGCAGTTCCATACGGACAATCATGCTGCGCTGAAAGCTGCCCATGAGACGCTACAAAAAGAAGGCGTGAAGGGGCTTTCCTACATCCCTGGCGACAGTCTCTATGGCGACGACACCGAAGGTGCCACCGATGCCTCCCACGCCAGCGACCTGGGTTTCATGCGGCAGGCGGACATCTTCGAGCCCGTACTGCGTCGCGTCCTCGGCCGCTAAAATCCATTCGGGAAAAGTCTCGCGCTGAGGCAAGATTGGTGAACCCATCGCACACACATCATCTTATGCGCCCACTCCTCCTATTCGCCCTTTGCCCATGGCTCTTCGCTGAGGCCGCCGAAAAGCCCTTCACGATGCTCACCGATGAGCTGCTCGCGAAGCTCCCCGAAGCACAGCGGGCCGAGTGGACTGCCTACATCGCCCAATCGCGTGTCTTTGCCGCGGAGGAGCATCGCATTCTCGATGAAGAACGCACCAAGGCCGAGGCGAAGCCCGCGCCGGGCAATCGCGCCGAGTTTGAGTTCGATAGCGACACGCCTGCGGAGTGGTTCGGCAGCGCAGAAAACCAGAAGGTCGCTGAGATCGTCATCAGCTACCAGACACCCACCGGCGGTTGGTCAAAGGCCGTCGATTACACGAAAGGCCCGCGCCAGCCAGGCACGCACTGGACCGCGCAAACCGGCGACGCCTGGCACTACTGCGGCACCTTTGACAACCGCACCACGACCGAGCAGATCAAGTTCCTCTCCGGTGTCTTCACCGCCACGAAGCGCGACGACGTGAAGGCCGCGCTGATGAAGGGCCTCGACTACGTTTTCGCCGCTCAGTATCCGAATGGCGGCTGGCCGCAAAACTACCCCGTCGAGCGCGGCTACCACGAGGCCATCACGCTCAATGACGATGCCATGGTCCACATCATGGAGGTCCTCCACGACCTCGCCGAGGGCGACAACCACTTCGCCTTCGCCGATGACGCTCTGAAGCAGCGTGCGCTGGCTGCTTACGACAAAGGCATCGCCAACATCGCCGCCATGCAGGTCCGCATCGACGGCCAGCCCACCGTTTGGTGTGCTCAGCATCATCCGCTCACGCTCGAGCCCGTCAAAGCCCGTGCCAAAGAGCCGCCGTCCCTCAGCGGCGGCGAGTCCGCGAACCTCGTGAAGTTCCTCATGCGCAGCGGCCCCACCACACCCGAAGTCGTCGCCATCATCGAGTCCGCGCTGAAGTGGTTCGACATCCATCGCCTCACCGGCCTGCGCAAAAGGAAGAACGAGAAGGGCAAGACCGACTACATCGCCGACCCCGCCTCCACCGAGGTGCTCTGGGCCCGCTTCTACGACCTCCAAACCGCCAAACCCATCTTCGCTGGTGCCGACGACGGCATCGTCTATCACACCTTCCAAGAAATGGCCGCCAAAAACAAAGTCGCCTACGACTTCTTCAGCACCCGCCCCGCCGAACTCCTCGGCAAGGAGCTCCCACGATGGCGGAAGAGATTGGAGAAGGGGAAGTGAGTCCGCCTAGTTTGCTTGATAGATTCGCCCAATCTTTTTCCATTGCCGTCGCATGTCCTTCTTCGTTAGCCTGCTGATCCCAAACCAGAAGATTTTTATGACCGCACCCTCAATCAGCCAATTATTGGCAGCTTTTCAGGCGTTTTTCATCTTAGCATTCTTCACAAGTCCGGGACTTTGCGCGGATGAGCCAATGTTCAAGTCTCCCACCGCCATCAGAGCCCAAGCACGCTACAAGCAGAGTTCTGCTGCGGCTTCGAAACGCTTTGTTGACGAGCTTGATCGCACTCTTGCATACGCATTGAAGGCTGGTGCTTTGGAAGAGGCAAACCAAATCAACGAAGCGAAAAAACAGGCTGCCTCTGGCTCGGCTGTCACCGAGGATTTCAAGCGGGCAAACCTGGTTGCCGCCCGGAACCAGTATCATGATAGTCTTGTCTCAGCCAAGGGTCAGTATTTTCGTGATCTTGAGCCCTCGCTTCGGGAAACTACCAAAGCGGGTGATCTTCAGGAGGCGAACACCATTGATGCTGTTCGCAAGGCCTTGGAAAGTGAAGTGGCCGACGGAAAAGTCACCGGCAAGATCGAAAACGGACTACGGCTGAGTATTGGCGATAAGTCATCCGTGTGGGAAAACAAACCAATCACCCTGCCATCCAACAAGATTGCCGTCACCTTTGATGGCGTGCTACTGCTGACTGGAAAAGTCCGCAGCGTTAAGCTTCGTTCCGCCAAGGCCAGTGGCAGCGAGCGCCTGAAATTCACGGTCGATGGGAAGCTGTGCGAGTTCCAAATGGAGGGAAATCACCGCTACGTTGTCGTCACGCCGCTGCCGGGTTCTGACAAACTTCGGCTGCACTTGGGCGACTCCATCGCCGCCAACGAATGGGTCTTCGGCCCTTTAGAATGGGCAATCAACGATGGCAAATGGCGTGAAATCCCACAGCGCAGCATGATCGCTGTGGAGTGATGGTGCATGCCCGTGGAAAATAGAGGCGCAAAGCGCCTAACATGCTCCTTGGCACGTGGGCCATCGGCGGGCGGTATCAGTTTACGCAGGATGAGCCGTTGCAGGAGCGTCCGAAGCTCATCGCGGCACAGTTCCGTAGTTAAGGTTGTTTACTCCATCCCCAGCACCTTCCAGAGGAAGGCCCATTCGTCAGCTGTCTCTTCGATGACTTTGGTGAGCGCGGTTCCAGCGCCGTGGCCGGCGCTGGTTTCGATGCGGATGAGGACAGGTGGGGCTTCATCGCCCTTGGCGTGGCATTCTTGGAGTCTTGCGGCGAACTTAAA
>CANHTV010000382.1 GCA_947463285.1 Verrucomicrobiaceae bacterium
AAGACGGTCAAGTTCCGCTTTCCCCAGCCTCCCCGCAGCGGGCAGCGCGTGTTGGCGCTGAAAGGCCTCGACTTTGCCTACGGCGAGACGCCCGTCTATCAGGGCCTCGATTTCGAGATCGAGCGCGGCCAGCGCATGGTGCTTGTGGGACCAAACGGTGCCGGTAAATCCACCCTGCTGAAGCTCCTGGCAGGAGCCCTGAAACCTCAGGGCGGCAAGCATGAACTCGGGCACAACGTCAAGCTCGGCTACTTCGCCCAATATCGTGGAGACGTGCTGAACATGCGCCATACCGTGCTGCAATCCGCCATGGATCTGCCCAGCCGCCCCGGTGAAAATCTCTGCCGCACCCTGCTCGGCTCCTTCTTGTTTCATGGCGATGATGTTTTCAAGCCCGTCGGTGTCCTCAGCGGTGGTGAAAAGTCACGTCTAGCCCTCGTCCGCCTATTGCTTGATCCGCCGAATCTACTGCTGATGGATGAGCCCACGACGCATCTCGACATGGGCAGCATTGATGCCCTGATCGGCGCGCTTGAGGACTACGAAGGCACCCTCGTTTTCATCAGCCATGACGTGCATTTCATCCGCGCCATGGCCAAAGGCGTCATCCACATCGCTGGCGGCGTCCTCACGCCATACGCCGGGGATTACCAGTATTACCTGGATAAAACCAAGGCTGGCTCAGCCCGTGAGGCCCTCACGGCCAATCTCACGAACTACCAGCCCGGTGTTGCAGCCGCCCCTGCCAAACGCGAATTCACCCCGCCCAAATCCAAGGAGCAGCGCCGCCTCGAAGCCGAGGCCCGCAACGCCAAGAGCAAAACCAAAAAAGGTGTCGAAGAGCGCATCGCCCGCATTGAGGCCGAGCTGGCCAAACTCGAAGCCCGCAAACTCGAAATCGTCGCCCTCCTTCAGGATGGCGAGACCTACGCGGATGCCGTCAAATTCCGCGCCTTGAGTGAAGAACTGGAGCAGATCGAGCCCAGCGTCGCCAAACAAACCAGCGCCTGGGAAAAAGCCACCGAAGACCTCGAAGCCTTTGCGGGGCAAGATTGAGCCGAAACTCAGTCGCCACATCTTGCGTATCGTCACACCGCCGTTCATCATCGCCGCTTCATGTCTGAAACCACGTCCACCCTGCTTTATTGCCGCTGCGCCTACGCCCAGGTCGTTCCTTCCGGCGTGAAAAACGAAGTTCTCCAGCGGCTCTGTGACGCAGGCGTCAGTTTTGAAACCGTATCCGACCTCTGCGAAATGGCCGCACATCGCGATCCCAGGCTGAAGTCCATCGCCCAGTGCGGCAAGCTCAAGATCGCCGCGTGCTACCCACGCGCCGTGAAGGGCCTCTTTCAACAGGCGGGATCGCCTTTGCCAGAAGACACCGAAATCCTGAACATGCGTAGCCAGACCGCCACCGAGATCGTCGAATCCATGCTCGGCTAAATTTGACCACCGCCTTGACCCGCCTGCACCCTCCTTGACTTCCCGCCCATGATCACTCACACCCATCGTCCACTGCGTGTCGTCCTTTATGAAGGCCAGGGAGCCATTCCCCTGCCCGCTGAAGCCAGAGCCAAAGTCATGGCCGCGCTTTTGGACAAAGGTTACGCCGTCACCCGCACCGTCGCAGGCCAGCCAGCCATGCCTCATGATGACCGCAGCCTGCTGCTGCTCGGTTCTTTCCCAGAGCAAAAAGCCCCAGAGATCGAAGACGCCACCGGTCAGATCAAAATCGCCACCCATGACATTACTGGTCTCGATACCGATGGCATCGTCGCCCTCGTCGAGAAAAGCCGTGGAGACAAACCCATGAACGAACCCGGCAAATGGAAGCCTTGGTTCCCTGTCATCGACTACTCACGCTGCACGAACTGCATGCAGTGCCTCAGCTTCTGCCTCTTCGATGTCTATGGTGTCAGCGAGGACAACAAAATCCAGGTCCAGAACAACGACAACTGCAAGACCAACTGCCCCGCCTGCTCACGCGTCTGCCCTGAGGTCGCCATCATGTTCCCAAAATACCAAGCGGGTCCCATCAACGGCGATGAAATCAGTGAAACCGACGCCGGACGCGAAAAGATCAAGGTCGATATTTCCTCCCTGCTCGGTGGCGACATCTATTCCGCGCTGAAAGACCGCAGCGCCGCCGCCAAATCACGCTTCAGCAAGGAACGCAGCCCGGACAAAGCCCTGGATGAGCGCAAAAAATGCCTCACCAAACTCGTCGGCGACGGTTTCATACCCGCCGATGTCCTCGCCTCCCTGCCCTCCCCCGACGAGATCCTGCGCAAAGCAGAGATCGCCAAAGCCCGCGCCGCCGCCGCACTCGCCGCCCAGTGATTAAGAGCAGAGGCCAACCTTTGGCACTCAAAAGTGAATAGGCACACACGCGACCAACACAAATCGCGAGGTTTGTCAGCAGCGTTTACAGCCTACAGTTTTTTGGGAAAAGCACGGGCTGCTGGGTCCACCAGAGTGGCTCCACTCTCTTATGCCGAAAGGGTGCAACGAAATGCGAATTCACTCCGGCATAGGCTTCTCTAGAGCCAATTCCGAAACCTCTCCAAACCTCGTTCTAGCGAACGAGCCTACCACGCGCTCAGCTCTGGTGAGCCAGGCTACTGCCCAGCCATGATGTCGGCTTCTTTTCGGAAGCCGTCGGCGATGATGGTCTCGCGAATGTTTTGCTTGGTGACGGCGACGATGTCGAGCAGCACACTCGGGACGGCGACTTTGCCATTGTCGGTCTCGGCTTTGGCGATGATGGGCTGGCCTTTGGCGAGCTTCACCGCCAACTCAGCGGCACGTTTGGCGAGCTGGGTGAGCGGCTTATAGACGGTCATGGTCTGGGTGCCGGCGACGATGCGCTGACAGGCGGCGAGGTCAGCATCCTGCCCGGTGACGATGACTTTCCCAGTGAGGCCTTCCTCGATGAGTGCCTGGATGGCACCTCCGGCGGTTCCGTCATTGCTGGCCAGGATGGCATCAATCCCCTGCCCGGCTTTGGTGATGGCGGCGTTGGTGATTTTCTTGGCGTTCTCAGGCTTCCAATCCTCCGCCCAGTCTTCAAAGACGACTTCGACTTTCCCTGCCGCGATGAGGGGATTGAGGATATTGTCCTGGCCTTGTTTGAAGAGCTTGGCGTTGTTGTCCGTCTTGGCTCCGTAGATGCGGATGAGGCGGAGCTTGCCGCCAGCTGGGATGCGCTCCGCCAGGAAGCGGGCCTGGAGTTCGCCGACTTTGATGTTGTCGAAAGTGATGTACAGATCGGTCGCTGCGTCGGTGATGAGACGGTCATATGACAAAACGGGGATACCCTCAGCATGAGCCATCTCGACGGCACGGGCCATGGCGGCACCGTTGTGTGGGATGATGACCAGTGCATCGACCCCGGCGGTGATGAGGCTCTCGACATCGCGAAGCTGGCGCGTGTCGTCACTGTTGGATGAGCGGATCTGCACCTCGGCTCCGAGGGCCTCAGCCTGGGCAGTAAAAAGATCGCGGTCCGAGATCCAGCGCTCCTCTTTCAGGGTATCCATGCTGAGGCCAATGACTGGGCGTCCGCTTTTCCCCGTAATGGTCTGGCCGCCACCACGGGAGAGCACGAGCCCGGTGACGAGGCTGAGGATGCAGGAAAGCAGGACGAGTAGGATTCGGGCGTTCATCATGCGCATGGTCTAGCCTAGGAAGGCCCTCCACGGGAAGCGAAAAATGCACCCAAGCAGCGAGCCGCGTCATCTCGAATCACCAAGTTCGACTTCCAAGCTGGAGAGGTGGGGGCCAGTGCTTAGTGCTTAGCCTTCTATCGTCCATCGTCTATCTTAGAGCCACGATCAGCCAAACCCGTGCTTTGGCAAGCAAGCCTACATCCATCACTCCATCACTCCATCACTCCATCACTCCATCACTCCATCACTCCATCACTCCATCACTCCACTAATCCTGCCCGGAAACTCGCCCACGGTTCTTTTTCACCACACCGCGATTTTTCTTTTCCTTCAGGATGCGCTGCTTCAGGCCACGTGGGCGGGGGCGATTTTGCCGCCGTGTTTTTTCGCGTTCGTTTTGCTCGGCCAGTCGGGCGTCCTGGAGCACGGCTTCGAGGCGGTCGCACAGCTCCACGCGGGCCCAGTGGCGGTTCATGACCTGGGAGCGCTCACGCTGGCAGCGCACCTCGA
>CANHTV010000383.1 GCA_947463285.1 Verrucomicrobiaceae bacterium
AGTTAGTTCAACTTCCTGAAGGCTGCGGATAGCGGCCTCTTTGTAGGTTTCCAGCATGAGGGTGGATTTGTCATAGGCTCCAGTTTCCTCAGCCCAGCGGCGGATGGTGGGCTTGTCAGGGAGGCTGGTGGCAGTGCCGTTCCAAAGAGCTTCCATGGTGTCTTTGACCTCGTCTTTGCCGCGTTCCCGCAGCAGAGCTAGAATGATGCTCGGGCGGATGCTGACGTTGTTATCAGCCGCAGAGTCGTCGCCTAGGTCATCGAGGTCATCGCGGATCTGGTAGGCGATGCCGAGATTCTCGCTGTAGCTGTGCAGGGCATCAGCCGTTTCGTCGAGTTGTCCGGCCATGGCGGCACCGATTTTCAGGGCAACTTCAAAGGCTGGAGCGGTCTTGCTGCGGAAGATTTCCAGGACTTGGGTATTGCTGAGTGCAACAGGGTGATTGTTCCAAAGGAGTTCAGCACCCTGGCCACGGCAGAGTTCGCGCTGACCTTCAGCGGCGACTTTGAGGCAGGCGCTGCGGATATGGCTGGCGCAGGTCATTTCTGCGAGCAGGCGATAGCCTTCACCGATGAGTAGATCGCCGACGTTTAGGGCCACACCGACACCGTATTCAGAATGCAGGGTGGGCTCGCCATAACGTTCGGCGTCGTTGTCCTCAATGTCATCGTGAATGAGGGAGGCTTTATGGAAGGCTTCGACAGAAATCGCCGCGAGCTTGAGATCGTCTGAAATGGGCGCTTCTGGGTCTTCTCGCAGGGCCTGATAAGCAGCGATGGTGAGGAATGGACGCCAACGTTTACCAGCGCGGGCCAGCCAATCACGGCCGATCTGTTCAGTCTGGCAGGTAGGCTTGCCGAGAAGTTGATCCAGCGCTTCTGGGGTAAACCAAGTCTTCACCTCATCATGCAAAGCATTCAGATTGAGGCGGCGGGTTTTGTCCTCGCTGGTGAGGTGGATGTAGTCCCAAACCCAATCAACATCGACGGTGGTGTCGATGCAGTCGTCCTGTAGCAAAGGCACAGCGACGGCAGGAATGGCCGCGGCTTCGATGTAGGGAAAGGTACGCTCTAAAACAGGCAGGCAAGAGATGCCGACGATGGCCTCGATCTTCCCGGTCTGGATCAGGGACATGACGATGGCGCTGCCCTCGGCCACGAGCACAGCATAGCCGAGCTTTTCCGCCTCGTTTTGGAAGTCCTGGATGCTGCACAGGCCGCATTGTTTGCAAAGCAGGCCAAACTCATCAAAGGGGGCCGGGCACTTGCTTTCCACACGCAGGCACTTGGGCATCAGCAGCAGGCGTTTTTCAAAAGGCACGGAGGCTAAAGACTCGCGCCAGGTTTCATTCGCCAGCAGCACACCTGTGTAGTCGCGATAGGCGGCCTCAATGCCATTGAGTGTCATGATTTTATCCGTGTGGACCTGGAGCTCATCGATCGGCACCGGCGGCACCAGCTTGGTCTGCTCCGCGTAATCACGCACAGCCTTCAGCACGAAGTCGCGATCCTGCTTTGTCTGCGGGATGTTTTTCTTCGGCTGGCGAAAACGACGCACCAAGCCTGGAATGGCGGGAGGCAGGGCGGCAGAACGGACGGCGACAGTGGACATGTTTGAGATAACGGGGGGAAATTGAATGAACCCGACAAAAAATCACATCGGGCAGTTCTTGTAACCGTGGCGCTGAGGCTGCGTCTTGCAAGGATTGCGCTGAACCCTGCGAAAATTGCGCCATCCAGCACCAGCGTGGCTACTCAAACAACTCGGGATATATCTTCAGGGCGTAACTGCGACTCTTTTCTAAAATCTCCGGGCCGGACCCGAGCTTCATGATTTCATCTGCCAGAGTCTGACACTCGTGCGCATTGAGCTTTCTCACAGCATGTTTCAGACGCGCCACCTGCCCGGAGGCCACGCTCAGCTCGTTCAGACCGAGGCCGATCAGCAGTGGGATCAGGTCGATGTCCGAAGCCATCTCCCCACAGATACAGACACGGATACCCGCCCGGCGCGCCGCATCCACCGTCATCTGGATCAGCCGCAGCACGGAGGGATGTGTCGGCTGGTAAAGATCTGCCACACGCTCGTTCAGGCGATCCACCGCTAGGGTGTACTGCGTCAGGTCGTTGGTGCCGAGACTGAGAAAGTCCACCTCTGTCGCGATCAAATCCGCCGTGAGCGCCGCGCTCGGGATCTCGATCATTGCTCCGATCTGGATCTCATCCGGGATGGTGTAGCCCTCCGCCAGCAACTCCGAGGCACAGGAATCTAGCAGCGCCCTTGCGGCCCGCACCTCCTCCACACCACAGACCATGGGAAACATGATGCCCACCCTGCCCTGGCTGGCGGCACGCAGCAGTGCGCGGAGTTGTTTGCGAAAAAGATCCTGCTTGCCGAGAGACACACGGATACCACGCCAGCCGAGGAAGGGATTTGGCTCCGTCTCGCCAGCCGCCAGTGGGTCCACCTTGTCACCGCCGATGTCCAACGTGCGGAAAATCACCTCGCCGGGATTCATCGCCTTCACCGCCTGGGTGTAGCATTCGGCCAACCAATCTTCGGTGCCTTCAGGATCTTCCAGGTGAAGAAACTCGGTGCGAAACAGCCCAACGTGCTCAGCACCACTATCGCGGATGGCATCCATCTCCTCGATGAATTCCGCATTGGCGCTGACCTTGATCACACAGCCGTCCAGCGTCACCGAGGGCTGATGACGGGTCAGTTGCAGGGCATCTTCGCGAGCATCCGACTGGGCTTCACGGCTGCGATAGCCTTCCAGCGTTTCCTCGGAGGGATTCAGCAGCAGCAGCCCCTCCTCACCATCCAGCAGCACCGGATCACCCGAGTGTAGCTCTTCACAGATATTGTGCAGACGCACCACCGCCGGCAGTCCTAGAGAGCGGGCGATGATGGCCGCGTGTGAGTTTGCACTGCCCGTCTCCAACGCAAAACCCAGCACCTTGCTACGGTCAAGCTGCACCGTATCAGAGGGCGTCAAATCATGGGCGATGATGATGACGGGATCATCAAACATCGGATGCTGGAGCATCTCTCCGCGCAGATGCCGCATGACTCGGTGCGTGACGTCTTTGATGTCGAGAAAACGCTCACGAAGATAAGAATCTGCCAGTCCGCGCAGTGCATCCATGTGCTTGCACATCAGCCGGTAGTAGGCCGCATCCACACAGATCAGCTTCTCACGCACCGTCTTCTCCACCTGCTTCAGGATGGAATTGTCATGCAACAGCAGCAGATGCGCCTCGAAAATATCCGCCTCAGAGCTTCCCTGCTCATTCTCCATCACCTTCTGCACCGCCTCGATCTCGTGACGAGTGATCTCCAAAGCCGCATGCCAGCGCTCCAGCTCTTTTTCCACATCTTCAGCCGCGATGGGCGTCTCTTCAGGCTCATCGAAGTGATCCTTCAAAACATGGGCCACGGCATGAGCCACGCCGGAGGAGACGGCGGTGCCATGCCAGATCTTCTCAGGGATAGATTCAGACGGGATCATTCAGCGCCCATGATGGGGAGTGAACCACCTCTTGGCAATCAAGAAACCCTCGCGCCCAAATTCACTTTCAAAGAAAGACAGCCGTTTTGAAGAGCTCCTTTTCAGGCTCGCCTTCCAAACTCTCAGTTAAATGCCGCTCTCCCCTAACCCCCTTGAAATCACTTTGATCCGGGTGAATGAGAAGGCCTAAGAACATGCCTCAACCCATCCGCCCCTGGTATTGGCCTAAAAACGGACAACCCGAAAGAACCGAACCCTTCACCTGGATCGTCGAGGGCGTCATCGCTGCCTCGTGGTGGCCTGACCCGTATGTGTTTGAGATTTATGAGGAGCAAAACATCCGCGCGGTCGTGAACTGCTGTGAGTTCGACAACCGTCGCGATGTGCCGGAGCAGTTTGTGTATCATCACATCAACGTGCCGGACTATGGGGTGCCCACAGATGCGCAGATCGAGCACTTCGTGAGCTTGATGGACAAGCACCACGCGGCTCGTGAGGCGGTCGTTGTGCATTGTGTGGCGGGTTGTGGCCGGACGGGGCAGTTCATCGTCGCGTGGTGTGCGAAGGCGGGCTTTATCCCCGCGAAGACCGATCCGGTGCAGTGGATTCGTGCCCGTCGTAAGTGCTGC
>CANHTV010000384.1 GCA_947463285.1 Verrucomicrobiaceae bacterium
TACGATGTTATTCCTGAAGACGCCGAGGTGGAGTTTCTCAAAGAAGGAGGCAAGCCATGAGACGCAAACTTCACGCCGGGCAGCAGGATAGCATGGAGCTGCTGCTGGACACTCTTTGCAATGTGTTTGGCGGCATCATCCTTATCGCCTGCCTCTTGGCAATGCTCAGTCGCCCCAAGGTTTCGCCAAATGCCACACCAGTCGCGACACCCAGCGACCGTGAGGCCGGTATCCTCGCTGAAAAACGTATCGAGATGGCCCAGGCTGAACTGGATGGTCTGCAAAAGCTCCGTGCCCAGCTTCAGAGTGAAGACGATCCCAGTCTGCGGCCCCTGATTACACAGCTTGAAGCCTTGAAAAAAACGGCTGAGTTCAAGCGCCAGGAAAAGGCCAGGCAGGAAGAACGTGCGACGCTGATGGCGACACAGGCTGTGCAGGATATAAGCCGTGAAGTCGCCCGATTGCGCGAACAGGAGCAGGACATTGAGCGAAAGCTTGGCATTGCCAACAAAGACCTCGAAGCTGCTCGCCAACGACAAGACGCCACGAGGAAGAAGCTCGCAGATCTTCAGTTGGAACTCGAAAGTGTGGCTGATTTAAAAGTCGAAAAGCTCCGTCTTCCTCGTGAGCGATCCAGCGCCAAAGCCGCCTTTCCCTTTATTTTGAAGCAAGGTCAAATTTTCCCTTTGTTTGATGTTTCGGGCAAGCCGACGCCCATCGTCCGACAGGTGGCCGCAGCTGATGGCAGCTTCACCGCCTTGGTCAATGAAGGTCAGGGGTTGAGCCCTCATCTGCACGTTAAGCCATTGCGTGAGCTTCTCCGTCAGGTCATCGCCTCGGATCGTTATGTGACGCTTTACGTTTATCCAGACTCTTACGGCACCATGCGTGAACTGAAAAAGCTGATTTATGAAATGAAGCTCGAATATGGACTCGAAATTTGCACAGAACACCGTGTTCTCGTTTTTGATCCCAAAGGAGCCAAGCCTGCTCCGTTGTAAGTCTATTGTTCATTTCATCATGAAATATTTCCTGGTCATTCTTGCTGTTATTCTTCATCTCGTTTCGGCATCTTTTGCCGCGAACATCGTCATCATGGTCGTCGAGGACCCGAATAACTATGAAGCTCCGCGCACGATGCGTGACTTTGCTGAAAAGCAGCTTCGTCCTCTTGGACATGAGGTGACGATCATCGAGGGTGACAAACCGCAGCCGCATCACTTTGCCGGACTCGTTGAGGCACTGAAGGATGCCGATCTGCTTGTGCTCTTCTCTCGGCGACGTTTTCCGCCACAAGATCAGATGGCGGCCATCCGGGCGCATTTGGAGGCTGGCAAGCCACTCCTCGGCATCCGCACCGCGAACCACGCCTTCATTCCAAAGCCCAAAGAGGTCGTCGATCCCAGTCTCGTGCCCTGGCCTGAGTTCACCGAGGAAGTCCTGGGCGCACCGAACACCGGCTACGAGACGAAAGGTCTGCTCTACAGCGTCAGCATCGCTCCCGGCGCAGAGAACAGCCCGCTGCTCGCTGGTGTGAATCCTGCGAATATTCACGGTGCTCAGTCGCTTTATAAAGTGCTGCCACTCTCGCCCGATGTCACGCCCATCCTCATTGGCACTGCCAGCACCGATACCAGTCCACCGATGCCGGTGGCCTGGACTCGTCACTACGGGGCCAAGAAAGCGCGCGTCTTCTACACCAGCCTCGGTGCGCCTGAGGACATGCAGCTCGCGGATGTGCGCAAGCTGCTGGTCAATGCCGTGAGTTGGACATTGAGCCGATGATAACGCGACTCAGATGCCCCAGCCTTCGCGATAAGCCGCACGCTTCCAGAGTTTTTCGCCTTCCGGGTTGTCGATGAGCTTGCCGGTTTTGGGGTCGCAACGAACAACGGTGTTGGTGCGGTAGGCGATGTTGCCGAGGTGGCACATCATTGTGCTCTTTTGGCCTTCGTCGATGGGGCTGTTGAGTGTGGCCTTGCCTCGAATGGCATCCAGGAAATTGCCAACATGGGCGGGATCACCTCCGCCTGCGCCCTTGCCTTTACTGACTTCTACGCCTTTGGGATCGTACACAGTCCAGGAGTCCCGCGCGATGGCCATGGTGCCGTTGTCTCCGTAAAACATGACTTCTGCCAGTGGCTTTTCAGCAGCGCGGGGATGGCAGGAGCTTTGAATCCATTCGCAGCCCGCATGGCCGAAATCATAGACAGCGGTGCCAGTGTCTGGTGTCTCTTGCTCATCCTGGTAAAAGTAACGCCCACCGTTGTAAGTGACCTTGTGAGGATACTCGCCTTTGAGTCCCCAGCGCATGATGTCGAGGCTGTGGATGCCGTTGTTGCCGAGCTCGCCGTTGCCCCAATGCCAGAGCCAGTGCCAGTCGTAGTGAGCGTATTTTTTCATGTCATGCCTGGCGTCATCAGGCACGGGACCCTGCCAGAGATTCCAGTCGAGGTCAGCCGATGGCGGCAGGGCGAGCTGGCCAACTCCCTTGCGCGTGTTGTAATAAGTGCCGCGGGCAAAGCGCACGGTGCCGACAGCTCCATCATGGAGTGCGGCGATGGCTTCCTTCATCCAGGTGCGGCGTTGGTTGCCCATCTGCACCTGTTTGCCACTCCTTTTCATGGCGGCGACCAGGGCCTCGGCCTCACCAGGGTTTTGGCTCCCGGGCTTCTCGACATAGACATGCTTACCCGCCTGGAGTGCGAGCAGCGCCATGGGCGTGTGCCAGAAATTTGGCGTGGCGATAAAGACGGCATCGACGGTTTTGTCTTCGAGGATTTTACGGAAATCACGGACACCCTGACAGGAGGTGGCCTGCGTGTCAGCAACGACTTTGAGGCCTTTTTCGAGGCGGCCTGAATCGGTCTCCGCTAGGTAGGCGATCTCCACATCAGGCAGCTTTAGCAGGGCCTGAACATGGCCCATGCCACGCCCGAGGGCAATCACGGCGACCTTGAGTTTGTTCCCAGCCTGATCAGCTGCGCGAAGTTTTGGTAGAGAAGAAAAAGCGGCTCCGAGACCGAGGACAGAGGATTGTGTGAGGAGGGTGCGACGATTCATAGATGGTATGGATGAATCGCCCGCGTGGAGCTTTCTCTATCCCATCGAAAGTCACTGCTTGTGGTATTAATTCTGGACAGTTCGGCCTTTGATCCAAAGCAGCAGCGCGGCCAGTGACGCACCGCAGAGATTTGCCACCAGGTCCCAGCCAGTATTTTCGTAGCCTCCAACATTGGTGTTGGGAATGGTCAGGACGGCAATGAACTCCACCACCTCGTTGAGGGCACCAAAGCCCATGCCCGCAGCGGCGCAGAGCACAAGCAGGCCGTAGCTAGGGGTAATTGTGATCTGAAACTGTCGTCTCATGCTGGAGCTCAGCGCCTGCCAGCAGAGCCAGGTGGTCACACCAAACCCGTAGGCGTGGATGATTTGATCATACTTCAGCCTCTGCGGAATGAGCCACGCACTGTAAAGCACGGCCTGATCACCGTTGTAGGGCCAGCCTTCGGGCAATGGCACGAGGCCGCCCGCCATGTGTGCCAGTCCCCAGATCGACAGTGCCCATAGCAGTCCTGTGGAGAGATGGACAAGTCGGTGGACCCAAGTCATCACGGCGATCAGCACCAGCATGACGACGATGTAAAAGATGAACTCTTTATTTCCCTGAGCCATGGAGCCAGCCACAGCAGCAAGCATGTAAAAAGCTGTGAACGCAAAAAGCGGCAGTAGACGTGGCGAGGGTACAGTGGACATGATCGAATGTGTCTGTCGGGATTAAACACGCACCATGTCTTTGACGATCTCAAACCACAGGTAAAAGCAGCCACGCCATGAATAACGAAACTCGCCTTCACCGATGACTTCGATCAGGCCTGCATTGAGGTTGTGGTCGATCTGCGTGCTCATGTCACGCTCGATGTAGGCGGGCAGTTGTTCGGTATCCAGTGGGAGTCTGTCTTCGAGATCAATGGCCTGGGATTGCAGAAAGTCTTCGTGGGTCGCGAGCAGGTCAGCCATGGATTCCGCATGAAAATGGCGGTTGATGCGTTGAGTCGGCGAATACTGCATCGTCGGCGGGAAGGGGTAATTTGTGGTCGTGTAGATGACACCGCTGGGGATGCGTGTGGTGA